>JAGGSL010000003.1 GCA_021159125.1 Thermoplasmata archaeon | reverse complement strand
GCCATCCCCTGCCCCTATAATGCGGAGTTTTATTGTTTTGCCGAGTGTGCGGGCGCCTGTGACTATGACGTTATTTTCGCTGTCAACGGCAACTCCCCTCATGTAGTCGTCAACGTAATCGCTCACGCGTTTACCCAGAAACATATCGAGCAATTTTTCTCCTGTTGAGAGCGAATGAAGAGCAGAGTAGTACTCATTGCTTCCGCCCAGGTATCCGGAAACTGCAATTTCTTTCCCTCTTATGCCTGCACCGTACAGGAAGCCTTGTGCAGTTTCCTGCTCTCCGCCCATTTCCCACAAAACGTTCAGGTAGAAATCAAGTTTTAGGAGATAATGGCTGTCTTCTTTTCCCGATTTGCCCACAACCACAATGCTTTCTTCCCCGTCGGATGCATGGGCAACAACGCGTGTCGGGGTTTTGTTCCCTGTTCTTGTGATTTCCTGCCTCCTCCACCCCCTCAGCCCCCCGAATCTCGTGACCATGATGTCGAAATCCTCCTCGCTTCCAGCGCCGCCTGTGAAACCCGCTGCTATTGCATTTCCCTGCGAATCTGATGCAATGCTCGTGTAAATCGTGACCATGCCCTTCCTGCGTATCGACCTCCAGAGAATCCTGCCTGTACGCCCGGAAATTTTCAAAACAATTCCCTTGAATAGAAGGGAGGTGATGGAGCCGCCCCCGCCTGCCAGGAATATGTTGCCTCTGCCGTCAACTGCAACACCTGATGCAATGTTTATCTGAAACGGGGAGTAAGTTTTTTCCCACAGTGTATTGCCGTCAGGGCTGTATTTTTTAACATACATAATGCTTTTTGTTCCGCCGCCTTCTGTGAAAGTCCCTGCGACTATGATATTGTCTTCAGAATCGACCGCGACGTCAAAAAAATACCCGTATTCCCTTCCAATGACTCTTTTGACTGCAGGAGGTGCAACTGGAATTGCTTCATTTCCGGAAGCAAAAAAATTGCATATCCCCGGCATGTCGGCATCCGACCACAGCTCTTTGCCGTCTTTATCGTATTTCACCACCACCCCTTTATCCTCGTTTTGATTTACACCGCAAACCACGACATTGTCATTCGAATCGACTGCAGCCCCCATGTTGCCCGAGCTACCAGAAAAATCCTTCTCCCAGATTATCTCATAACCATAACTCCCTGCCCCATCTTTATTTTTGTTTTTATTATTTGCCATCCTTTCACATGCATATAAGGAATGGGACATTTAAAAGGTTTTTAAAAATTTCAGTTTACCCAATTTACTTTTCGATTTTTTGTATCCACGGGAAAAAATGTTCACAATTCGTGAACAAATTGTTTATAAGTTATGAACAATGTTAACATACATGAAAAATGGATAAGGCACAGTGGTGACTTCCTGCTTCATCCTTCACCCATAAAAAATTAAATAGCGATGCAGATGCTATGATGTGAATATTTACATTGCTGCGAAATATCCCTTCCTGAAAGAGGCAAAAGAGTTTGTGAGAAGGGAGGAAGTAAGCACAGAGGAAATACTTCATGACCCCCTTTACCAGAGAGCAAGAGACCTTGGAATGCAGCGCGTGAACGAGGCGATTGAAAGAGGTATGGTCGGCAATTACGTGACAGCAGATGAGACAGATGCTCTCATGACCATCTTTTCATATCCTATCGCGAGAATGATTGTTGCAGGCATAGGAAGTGATTTTTTGAGGAGCAGATATGCACTTGCAGAAGCGAAAAGGGCGTATTCCAGCCTCATCAAGGAAGACAATGATTTTGTGTCCGGCATGGCAAAAGAGTTCGGCATTAAAGTCACTGACGGACTGAAAATTTATTTTACGGATTACCTGAAAAATGCCCCGACATGGAGTGAGAAATGGAAACTGGTCAACATGCCCTTAAAAAACGGATGGGTTGAACTGAAAAAAGTCGAGCTGGCAAGGTTGATACAGGAAAATTTGAGGAGGAGGCTTTACAATGAACTTCTCGACCTGCGCCCCCCTGCAAGCATAAAAAAGGTTTTCGGAGATGATGTCATAAGAATAAAAAATCTGATGCAGAGGAAGGAAATGGAAAGGAAGGTTGAAATAGGAAAGGCAAGCATTTCAAAGTTTCCGCCGTGCATGCGCCAGTTGCTTGCCGCTGCGCAGTCGGGCGTAAATATTCCTCATGTGGGAAGATTTGCACTTGTAACGTTTCTCCATTCTATAGGCATGGACACGGATGAGATACTCCGCCTCTTCAGCAAGTCGCCCGATTACAACGAGGAACGGTCGCGCTACCAGATTGAGCATATCACGGGAAAAATTTCAGGCACAGAGTATAAAACGCCGGGCTGCTCATCAATAAAAACATGGGGTTTGTGTCCGGTGGAAAAAATGGATGATATATGCAGGAAGGTGAGCCATCCTTTGACTTACTATCGCTACAAATGGAGGAGCAAAAAATGAATGACTTTCTGAAAAAAGCATTCCAGTCGTATTATCTCAAACCGGAGATATCGTTCCCGGAGAGATTTTCAAGGAGAGAGTATGCATTCATCTTCTGGGGAGAAAAGCAGATGGTAAGGCACATATCGTTCAAAAGGAGGGAAGAGCTGCTATCTATTCTCAGAAGGAGGGTGCCAATGCATGCCTATTACTCCTCTGCATACTACGAAAAGCCGGATGCGCCGACCATGAATGAAAAAAACTGGATGGGCGCAGACCTCATATTTGATTTGGATGCAGACCATCTTCCGGGAGCAGAAAAAATGGACTATGGGGAAATGCTTAAACTTGTGAAAAAGGAGTTGCAGAAACTGCTTTCATTTCTGCTGGATGATTTCGGATTCGGGGAAAAAAACGTTGAGATATATTTCAGCGGAGGGCGAGGCTACCACTGCCATGTCAAACATCCGGAAGTTTTCCAGCTCGGAAGCCAGGAAAGAAGAGAAATCGTTGACTACATAACAGGCAGGGGACTTGATGCAAAAGATATATTCGGAGAAAAGGTCGTGGAAACAAAAAGATACGGGGAGAAAGTTGTTCCCATAAAACGCCTTGAAATGCCCCGACCCGACGAGCCGGGATGGCGGGGCAGGATAAGCAGGGCGATCATAGAAACAGTAAAAGAAATACGGAAAGGTGACAAAGGCATTGAGAAGCTCATGGAGTATGGCATAAGCAGGACCAGGGCAGAAAAGATAATGGAAAGTTTGTCCGACGAAAGAATAAAAAGGATTGAGGAAGGGCTCCTGGACCAGTCACCTGAAATAAGGAGATTTTTTTTGAAAAGCGCCATAGACGAAGTTGCCGTTTCCCTCTCGACAGGAAAACCAGACGAGCCTGTAACCTCAGATATAAAAAGGCTGATACGCCTGCCTGGCTCGCTTCACGGGAAAACAGGGTTGAGGGTGCAGGCAGTGAAAATAGATGAAATAGAAGAATTCAATCCGCTGGACGACGCAGTTGTGTTCGGAGAAGACAAGGTGAAGGTTAAAGTAACCAGACCCTTCAAAATAAAAATGAAGGGTGAGAACTTTAACCTAACTCCGGGAGAAGCAGAAGTGCCTGAATACCTGGCTGTTTTCCTTGTTGCAAGAAAAGTAGCTACTTTTTAGCCTTTATTTTCTTGAATTTTAGCCCGAAGTAGCCGCCGCCTGCTGCGAAAAGAATCACTATCAGAGCTATGATGTAAGTGGAATATTCACCGCCTTTTGCCTCATGCGGGTATTCCGTTGCACCGAACGGGGCATGCCCACTAACCGTGCCTTTTGCCATTGAATCCGGCTCCTCCCAGCTGTAAGCAGGAGACCACATGTGCAGGTTCGGATCGCCGAAGTAGCATAGATTTTCCTTTATGTCCCACCACCACTGCTTTATAAGATATCCTATGCCTGTGGTCAAAATGCTGTCTGTGTACGCCTCTCCAACGCTTTTTCCAAGTGCAAGGTCTCTCGCAAACATTTCGGAGGCAAAAGCGCTGTACCATGATGTTTCCCATGGATCAATAACCTGATAAACGCTCCCGTGCCTTATCAATGTGAGGTGGAGATATGTATTTGATATCAGGCATGAACCTGCATTGAATCCTGCAGAATGAATATTCTTAAGGGCTTCGTCAAGTTCGTAGCCAGTATAATCCTTTGTCCTTAACCTTCCGAAGAGAACCGTTATTACAACACCGTCATATCCCGTATTCTTAATCACCGGTATATACTGAGCGAAAGGCAGATCGCTTGCTTTTGCAGGAACAATGTCAATCCCCAGCTTTTTGCTCTGCGAAAGCACGTCTGGCTCTTCTGTGGAGCCGTCAAGCCATCCCGGCAGGTATATCTCGTACCCCCTCCACGGGTTTGGCTCAACAGTTGGCAAAGTCACATTCACTCCAGCAAATCCAGGCGCACCGTAAGGATTCCAGAACGCAATACTTCCAGAGTTGTGATGCCATCCATGGGTTGTCTCAAACCATGCGATAACGCCTTTGTTCAAATTCTCCACTGTGGCAGAGAAATTCGTAGAAAATGCCATTTGATATCCTGACTTGTCCAGATAGAACGGAATCACTTCGGGCTCGGTCAGATCAGGCCAGTAAGAGCCATACTTGCCGTATTTTTCAAGGACATTGCTGTCTATCGGGTTTGTCGACGGTTGGTCAAATGGGGTGATACCATTGGCAGTTGTGTAATTGAAACCCCAGTACTTGCTTGCCCTCTCGTTGAATCTGTAACAGTAAGTGATATAGGAACACAAAATCGGATACTTTATCTGCTCTTCCTGGCTCGGCTTTATTATGTCAAGCATGCCACTCGCTTTCCTTGTGCTCTTGCTGCCGTTTATGAGCGCTACTCCTTTATCGCTAACAGCAGGGTTTGCAAATATCACCGCAGGATAAAAAACGCTTCTCGATATCCAGTATGAGGTGTCGACCGGAGTGCCTATTATCCTGCCGGCATTTGCAGCGCCAACAAATGATCTATCCCATGGCACACCAATATCAAATTGCCCCGCTACTGTAATAATGTTTTCTCTCTCCCCTGGCTTGTCAAGGCCCACCTGCCCGAGAAAATCATAAACCTCCTTGCTCGTAAGATACATTGCCGCTACATTTGGCTCGTCGTCTCTTGTTGCATGCTCCTTCCACCAGTTGTTGTGCCATGTAACAGCTCTTGAAAGCGGCGGATGCATATCAACGGCAATTACGGGAGCACCGTGATGGGCTGCCAGATAAGCAGCAGGGCCGATGTAGAAAGCACCTTTTTTCTCCCCCTCTGGCTTTAATTTTTCCACCAGCCAGTATGTCCAGGGGTCGATTGTTGAAAAAACAATGTCATCTGAATCAGTCCAGCCCCTTATATCTTTATACATGGAAGTTAAATTATAATACTCCTTCTTTATGCTGCAAATACTCTCAAGCTCGTCTCTTATGTCCGGAGAGGAGTGGTTTCCTATATCGACCAGATAAATATTATCTATGCCGAGTTTGTTAACGATGGTTTTTATGCCAGAATTGAGTTTGCTAGGGGATGTGTAAAGCAGCGGGGAATTCGTGATGGACGCAACAACCGCTCCTTCAGCAGCATTCATCAGATAATCTGCATCATCCTCTTCCATACCCACTCCCCATGAATATTTTAGAGTATAATCCACGGGCTTATCAATTCCGCTGAGTTGAACAATAACAGCTTTGTATTTTCCCTCTCCAAGCTGGTCGAGATGAAGGGTCTGCTGTTTTGTGACATTGGTGGACACTGCCTCGCCAACAGGCACATTGTTTTCATCTACGATGATAAGCCCAAGCTTTCCATCGCCGTTCCAGCTTAAAGTAAAATCTGCATTCCTGCACATGAACGGAGGTACATCAGGAATATCCACTTCGCTTCCAGGGTATAAAGATATGTCTATGTAATATGTCACCCTGCCCATCAGTATGTCTTTCATTCTGTCGAGTATGGTATCATGCCTCTCCCCTATCAGCCCTTTTGTCGGGATGTCCACAACAGCGGTCTTCCAGTTTCCTGATGTGTAGATGTAACTCCCGCAATCCTCATGCGGCCCTATCATGATATTCCAGTTTTGCGAAGATGCTACCTGCATTAAACCGCCTTCGTAGTCGCAATAAAGATGAAGGTCGGGGTCAGCAGAAGGCATTGTCAGACCTCCCTGAAGCAGCCCCAGGGTTGCAACAAATGACAGCGTAGGGAGCCAGCTCACTGAAGGCCATGTCAGATTTGCCTTTATGTATTTGTACTCATCGCCAACATAAAAATCATTATATTGGGGAGCAATTGAATCCTGCTTTACGGCGCTCTGACGTATTTCCTTTATCTCTTTGGGGGATAAAGTGCCTTTTAAGGTGCCAGATGTTTTATTTCCCTTCTCTCCCATTTCTCCAAGCACCGCAACAACTGCACTGTCAGCATAAGACCAGTCGTTTAGGGCAATGCTATTTGCTATTTCAACAGGATCCTGGGAATTTATGCGGGTGTAGTTGCTTGCGCTCCAAGGTCTTTCATTTCCAAGATTTATGGCTTCAACTTTTCCAAGCTTTTTGGTATAAGCGATCCAGTCTTCCATGAAATAATTCAATCCCTGCCGTGCATTCAGGGAAAGCTCCTCCTTGCTGTACTGCTTTGAGGGTTCATAAAATAGGAGGGGGTTAGAATAAATTTTGTCTGTATTATCATCATAAAAAACACTTGAGGGTATTGCAGCCATATAAGCAAAATCGTCCACATAACTGTTCTCGTCAAACTTTACAAGTGTGACTTTATTTAGCGGCACGACTTTTTTCCAGGAAACACCATCAAATCCTGACGGTAACTCTCTTACATCTTCGCCGTATGAAAGCGAGAGCAGAGGCGTCAAAACCATCATTGCCACGATAAAAATCGACAGCGACCATGTATACTTCCCTTGAGTTTTCATCGTTTCACACTATCCAATATATTACATAATATATATAAGCATAATGCTTTCCTCTGTTGAGTGTTCAATCATCAAAAATAAATACCATGCCGCCAATTTGCAGTTGATGACAAACTTCAGTTATGCAAAGCTCCGCAGCCTGGAAAACATGGAACGCCAGTCCCCCGAGCTTACAAACATAGGTAATGACTTCTATAAAGAGGTATTTATTTATATAAAAGAACTCGAAAAAAGGTTCGAGGAAGAACAAAGCAAGAATCCTTCATCGAAAAAAATAATCCTCATATCGGACGAACTCAGAAATACAAAAAGGATATGGAAAAGCATATTTGAAAGAAGGGAAAAAAAGATTGTCCAGGCAGCCCTCTCAGCGGCGAGGGGCGGCGACCATACCCCGAAATTCATGACAAATCAGGAGAAAATATTTTACGAAAATTTGCTTAAAATTCTTCATGAACATAGAAATGTAATTTTTGAGGGGGGGAAAACGCAGAGAGCGAGCGAAGAAAAAAATGAAAAGCAGGAAGTTCATGCAAACAGCAGTGAGCCTGCAAAAGGCAAAGAAATTAAAAGCAATGAAAAGAACGATGATAAAATAATAAGGGTTCTAAAAGATATTCCTCCTTTTATCGGAAGCGATATGAAAAATTATTCTCTAAAAAAAGAGGATGTAATATACATGCCGAAAGAAAACGCCGAAATTTTAATAAAGAGAAAGGCAGCCGATGAAATAAAAGCAGGGGTTGATTTAGATTAATCTGAAAGCCCCCGTTGTGGAAATTACCGCATTTTGTCCGTCGCTATTTTATCCGCTTGTATGCTCTTTTCCACCGCCACGGTTTTATCAACATCCATTGGCCCCACCACTGGCAGAATGGTAGTTACCAGAAGCATACAAGCCAAAATTGCTATCATTTTCATTTTTATCGCCTCCACTTTTTACCTCCCAGCATATATTCCTCCACTCCCAATACGCGCAGTTATAAGGAATTCAGCATATTTGTATATATTGCCCAGGAAGGATTTAAAATGTGATTCTCACCTTATTTGCTGTTTATGTCCCCTCCTTCCAGTCTTCCATGTATTTTTTCTGCTCCTCTGTCAGCGTGTCTATTTCAACGCCCATTGCAGAAAGCTTCCTCCTTGCAACCTCCCTGTCGATTTCATCAGGAACCGAATAAACTTTGTTTTCCAAATTTTTTCCATTGCTGATTATCCATTTAGCCACAAGTGCCTGATTTGCGAATGACATGTCCATGACCTCGCTGGGATGCCCCTCTGCAGCCGCCAAATTCACGAGCCTGCCCTCGGCAAGAACATAAATTTTTCTGCCGTCTTTCATCCAGTATTCCATGACATTTTCCCTCACTTTATCTGCTCTTTCCGCGACTTCCTCGATATAAGGCACATTTATTTCATTATCAAAATGCCCCGAGTTAGCAACTATTGCCCCATCCTTCATCGCATCAATGACATTTTTGTCAATAACATGTTTATCTCCTGTAACAGTCACAAATATGTCCCCGACTTTTGCCGCCTTCTCCATCCGCATGACGCGGAAGCCGTCCATCACTGCCTCTAACGCCCTTATCTCATCAACCTCGCATACAATCACGTTTGCAC
>JAGGSL010000087.1 GCA_021159125.1 Thermoplasmata archaeon | reverse complement strand
TTTTCATACTCCTCTCTTGAAACAGGGCCGGCATTTTCAAGAACTTGTTCAGCCCCAATATAATCATTTTCCTCATATTTTTTCTTTATAAGTTTGTTTAACTGATGTTTTGGTATTAACTTGTATTTATTTGACTTTTCATCATAATATAGGGCATTGTTGGTAAGTAAAGCCATTATCTCAGCTTTTTTTCTTTCAGAAATGTCATACTCTTTTTTGATATCTATATTCATGTTGCCTCTAGTCATAATAAAGTGAATATGTAATTAGTATATATATCTTTTTGTAATTTATTTTTGTAACAAAAAATTGTAATTTTATTACTGTATATGATATGACAAGAGACTAAAATAAACCAAAAATTCATATTATTTATTATTGGGGGTGTTCTATTGCTAAGATTGCCAAGAGTTATCCTGCCCAGAAAGATTCATAAAATAGGTAATATTTCCACCCCATGCTCTACATTGTTATGGTCACTCCTTCCTGCAATCTTTCATGCAGTTACTGCGGGGGAAGCCTTGTGGGCATGCCCCAGGAAATAACCTATGGTGTCGGCAAGCTTGCAGGCATTATAGAAAAGGACAGCGAATCTGTTGTCGCCTTCTATGGGGGAGAGCCGCTGCTGCGCCCCGATATTGTAAAAAATTTTCTTTCAGTACTTCCAGCAAAAAGATTCGTTCTGCAGACAAACGGATACTTCATGCGAAAACTTGGAGATGATGTGAAAAAATTCGATACGGTTCTGCTCTCCATAGATGGAAGGAAGGAAGTGACCGACCGTTACCGCGCTCCCGGATGCTACGACAAAGTCATGGATGCCCTTCGCTTTTTGAAGGAAAAAGGATATGAGGGAGACGTAATCGCAAGGATGGCCGTTTCGAAATACACCGACATCTACGAAGATGTGACCCATCTCCTCCAATTCTTCCCCCATGTACACTGGCAGCTCGACGTCGTATGGTCACCGCTATGGGAACTGCACGAGTTCGAAAAATGGGCTGAAAGTAGCTACATGCCCGGCATTGAAAAACTTGTTGCCCTATGGGCAGACGAAATAAAGAAAGGCAACGTTCCCGGCATTGTTCCATTCCTCGGAATCATGAAAAGGATGATATGGGGCGGAAAAGCAGGAAAGGGGCTGCCGTGCGGCGCGGGGCGGGAGGCGGTGGCAATAACAACTGACGGACGTGTGCTTGCATGTCCCATCGCCGGCGAATTTTTATGGAATGAGCTGGGAAATAAAATTGATGTCCTGCAGTCATTCAAAAAAGTGGAAATAGGGGAGCCGTGTGCCTCCTGCGATGTTTACGACATATGCGGCGGGCGATGCCTGTTCGCTTATAAAGAGCGACTCTGGGGCGATGAGGGCTTCCGTGCAGTGTGCAGGGTGACGAAGCATCTTATCCGCCAACTAGAGGAAGTAAAGGATATTGTCATAAGCCATCTGGCGGAAATCGAGGATGAACTGAAATACCCGCCTTTCAATAACACGACTGAAATTATACCATAGGCTACGGCAATTATTGATTGGCATGTGTTGCGGACGTTTAAATTAGAAATTTATATTAATGCCATACCAATACAAACATCGTGATAAAGGTAGGAGTGGCTGGCATCCCTCTATCATGCAAAGACCGAACTAACAGGGATGGCATTATATACACAAAAAATCTTGGTTTATCTGCGATGGAGATACAGTTTGCAAGGGGCTTTATCTCTGAAGAGGAAGCAGAGGAGGTGAAGGATGTTGCGGATAAATGCGATATCGAGCTTTTCGCTCATGCCCCTTATTACATAAATCTCACGGGCGACGAGAGAAATGTGGAGATGAGCAAGGAAAAGATAAGGAAGTCCATGCATCTTGCAGATATTATGGGCGCTAAGGTAGTCACCATACACACCGGTTTTTACGGCAATCTTTCGAAAAAGAAAGCGATGGAAAGGATGGTAAAAAACCTCCGCTCTCTGAGAAATGAATTCAAAAAAGAGGGCATAGAAGTGCCGATGGGCATAGAGACAATGGGCAAAAAAGAGGTTTTTGGAAGCCTTGACGAAATCATAGAGGTTTGCAAGCGCGTGCACGGAGTTGTGCCTGTTATCGATGTAGCCCACATACATGCAAGGGGCAACGGCTGTCTGAAAGAAAAAGAGGATTTTCAGAAAGTTTTTGACAGCATCCAGGATTTGAAATTGAATCACTATCTAATTCATATAACCGGAGTTAAATATGACAAAGGGGGAGAGATGTACCATGTGCCGATAAGGAAAGGCGATATGCCGGTGATAAAACTCATGGAATGCATTGTCGAAAATGATTACAATATCACGATAATTTCGGAATCTCCCATACTGGAGCATGATGCGGTGTATTCGCAGATATTGCTTGATAGGGCAATGGAAATGCTAAAATGAATGATGAAATGCGTTTTGGAAAATCGGTGAAATACATAAGCGATGAGATAGAGAGAATACTTGAGAAAGTGGATGTAAGAAAGGTGAGAGATGCGGTAAAACTTTTCATTGGTGCAAATAGAATATTTGTTTACGGCACAGGGAGGAGCGGACTTGTCGGGAAGGCATTTGCTATCCGCCTCGTTCATCTTGGCTTCCAGACATTTGTCATAGGCGAAACAATAACAGCCCCTGTTCAAAAAGATGATCTGGTTGTCCTCATATCTGGCTCAGGCGAGACAATACCTGTGACCATGACAGCAGAGATTGCAAGAAGGCTGGGCGCGAAAATCATTTCAATAACTGCAAATCCTGACTCTCATATTGCAAGGTTCGCAGATGTCATAATATCGCTTTCAACAGGGGAGAAAGATCCTGATCTTGCGCCGCTCGGCACCCTGTTTGAGGCAAGCGCTTGGATATTTCTTGATGGGGTTGTGGCGGAGCTTATGGCAATTAAAGGGGAGGACGAGAAAAAAATGAAAAAGAGGCATGCAACCCTGGAATAAATTTTTAAACACGGGGGCATTCAATTTTCATGAATAAGTATGATTACGAATCATTGCTCGATCGTGCCATAGAATCACTTCCAGAGAAAGTTACAGCAAAAGAACGTTTTCAGATGCCGCGCGGCATGGTTTTTTATGAAGGAAATACAACCATACTCAAAAATTTTCTTGACATAGCAAGCATTGTAAACAGGGAGCCGCAGCATATCCTCTCCTATCTGCTGAAAGAGCTCGGAACTGCAGGCGAGGCAGATGGCGAGCGTGCGATATTCCAGGGAAAGATACCTGAAAGAAAAATCCAGGACAGAATAGAGGAATATGTCAACCGCTTCGTTCTGTGCAGGGAATGCGGCAGGCCAGACACCAAATTGATAAAGAAAAACAGGACGCTGTTGCTGAAATGCGAGGCATGCGGTGCCATCCACCCTGTAAAGGCAAGGAAAATAAAGAGGGAATAGGCGATGACCGGTGCTGGCAAAAAGATTACAGTTCTTTTTGTTATAGCTCTCATCTTTATTTTTTTCAGGCTTTACGACATCCAGAATCCTTTTTCGACAAATGGAATTGACGAGGGCATACATCTCCTGCAGGCAAAGATGGTCAGCAGTGGCTACAACCTTTACAGCGAGCTCGGAGGCGATCAGGCGCCCCTTGCCATATTGACTTTTTCTCTTTTTAAGGGAAACGTTATGGTCGCAAGATATCTCTCATTCTCTCTTTTCCTGGTTGCTTCATTTTCATCGTTTTTGATATCTGCCCGTATAAAGAACAGGAAGGCCGGCGTACTCACCGTGCTGATTCTTGCTCTTGACTTCACTCTTTTGAGGGAGTCAAGGCTTGCTTCCCTTGATTTGTTTTCAGCTTCACTTTTGAGCATTTCGGCGCTTTTTTTCATTCTTTACATTGATAATAAAAAAATTATGAATGTGGCGCTTGCATCCCTTTTCCTCTCAATGTCGTGTTTGTCAAAGATGATCGCAGCCCCATTTGCTCTCATCATAACTCTAATTTTTTTATACAGGACTTTGAAAGAAAGAAATTTTTTACACATATCTGCATACATTGTTTTTTTCATTCTGCCGTTTATTCCCCTGCTTCTCGTATTCACGCCGCAGGAGCTGATGGAGGGCATGTTATTCCGTCAGATGAACAGAGGGTTTGATATTTTTTCAAAACTCTCCTTTCTTCTGTTCATAGGTCCGGGTTTTATTTATCTCCTCTTAATCAGAAAGTGGGATTTAAATAATAAAAAAATTGCGTTTCTCGTGACATGGCTGCTGTCCCTGCTTGTATTCCTCATGATTCAGGGGAGGACGTTGCAGCACCATTTTGTTTATGTGGTGTTTCCTGCCGCGATATTGACCTCTATCGTTTTATGTGATATGGACAAGAGTTTGAAAGGCAAGGCATTGCTCGCATCGTTTGTTGCGTTCAATGCAGTTCTCTCATCATCTTTAATTCTGACTGCTCCTCATGACTTGGCATATGATACGGCAGACGAAATAGAAGGCATAGTTCCGGATGATTATATGGTAATATCGGGCAATCCTCTGGTAAATGTGCTGTCAGGGAGAGAGGTGCCGCCTAATTTAACGAATCTGGCATATTATCATTATCCTCCTACGGAGCCATCCGATGTAATATACTGGCTCAAAAAAGGGGATGTAGGTGCTGTGGTGCTTTACTGGCATCTTGCCGATATGGATGAAGTCAGGCAATATTTGAATGAAAGCGGGAATTACACTATGTACAAAGTTATAGAGGGGAGAGGGCAGATTTTGTTTTATGGAATTAAGCCTAAATTTTCCGAGGACAGGTATGTCATATATGTGAAAAAGGATCTACTTAAACCAGGTCCATAGGTTGTTTGCTGCAAAATTCCATATGAAGGCAACGGCTATGCCTGCTATGTTTGCTGTGAGCGGATAAATGCCAAATGATATGTGAAGAAGCATGAGCACAGCAACGTTGAGAAGGAGGCCTACACCACTTACAAGATTGAACTTTCCCATTCTCTTAAAGAATTCCGTTATGCCCTCCTTCCCTCTATCATGGAATGTCCACACTTCATTCCATATAAAATTCCACAGTATGGAGAGTTCAACGCTTACGGCGCTTGCAAGGGCAAGATATACGCCCATTGTCCCCCAGAATAGCCATAGCAGCCCTTCATTGACAAATACGCCACTTATTCCGACAAGTCCGAATTTCAAAAATCGGAGTATCTCTCCCTCATTCCATGAAAGGCGGAGCAGGTGTTTTGTATATTTGCCATATTCATTGAAAACGAGCGAGCTTTCACCTCTCTCCCTATCTCTGAAAATTATCGGAACTTCCTCGGCTTTTTTGTATCTTCCCTTTATCAAAATTTCGAGCAATATTTTGTATCCTATCGGATTCAATTCCACTCCTTCAATCACTTCGCGCCTGAGCATGAAAAATCCCGAAAGGGGGTCTTTTACTTCTCTGCTTTTTGGCAGAAGGAGGTAGGCAATTGCTCTTGCTCCCTTTGAGTAAAATTTTCTTTTGAAAGACCAGCGCTCTATTTCTCCACCAGGGATGTATCTGCTTCCGACAACTATGTCAGCCCCTTCTTTTATTTTATCAAGCATTTCAACGATTTTTTCCGGAGGGTGCTGAAGGTCTGCATCCATGACGGCAAGGATTTCACCATCGCTGTTTTTGAAACCTTCTATGACGGCAGTTGCAAGGTCACGTTCGTTTTTCCTTCTTATGATTTTAAGGAATGGATATTCTTCTCTCATTTTTTCAGCCAGTTCCGCTGTGCCGTCAGGGCTGTCATCATCAACGATAATCATCTCAAAATTTATTTCACGGAGGGCTTTTTTTACCTCCTCCAGCAAAATTGGAATATTTTCCGCCTCATTGTATGTTGGCACAACAATTGAGAGTAAGGGCATCGTTCTGCATTCCTCCATTCTTTAAATAATTATTTGTTTTATGAAACAAATCAGCAACTATTTAAATAGTGGGATATTTCCTCGAGCATGGGTATTGTAGAAATAAAGGGCCTGACGAAGGATTACGAAGGTGTGAGGGCTGTCGATAACTTAAGCCTTGAAATTGAGAAGGGTGAAATTTTTGCATTGCTCGGCCCAAACGGGGCGGGCAAAACAACCACGATAAAATCCATGCTCGGGCTTATATTTCCCACTGCCGGAGAGATAAAAATAAACGGGTTTGATGTGCTGAAAGAAGGGAAGAAAGCAAAGGAAAACATCGGTTACCTGCCGGAAAGAGTGGCATTTTATGATAATCTCACGGCAATACAGACAATGGAATTTTATGCAGAGCTGAGAGGAGCTGACAGGAAAGAATGCATCGAGCTGCTAATGGACGTGGGACTTGATGGCGAGATGGATAAGAAGGTCGGGAATTATTCAAAAGGAATGATGCAGCGTCTTGGGCTTGCACAGGCAATGATTGGCAATCCTTCCCTGCTCATACTGGATGAACCCACCGGAGGGCTTGATCCCCGGGGCTCATGGCAGATACGCCAGAAAATAAAGGAGTTGAATGAAAACGGAACGACCATATTTCTATCATCCCATATACTCAGCGAGGTTCAGGAAGTCAGCAGCAGAGTGGCAATTTTGAATCACGGGAAGCTTATCGAAGTTGATACCCTTGATAATCTGGGCAAAAAACTTGATTTGCAGCCGACTCTTGTAATAGAACTTCAGCGTCCTTCCCAGTCAATACTCAGCAGAGTTAAGCAGGTAAAAGGTGTGGATAGTGCAGAGCTATCTGGAAATGTGATAAAGGTAAGATGCAATCCCCGTGTGAAAACAAATATCATAAATGCCATTGAAAACGAGGGCGGAAAAATACTTGATTTCAGAACAGTGGAACCATCCCTTGAAGAAGTTTTTTTGAAATTCACAGAAGGTGATTAAATGGATGGAAGAGCAATATATGCTATCTCAAAAAAAGAATTCATGGATAACTGGAGAAATAAATGGATAATAGCGGTTTCAGCCATATTTTTGTTGCTCACGCTTGTCATATCCTATTTCGGCTCAATGGGGGCAGGAGGCGTTGGCTGGAGGGACATTGACGCCACCATAGGGGGAATGATTACCCTGGTTACACTTCTTGTGCCCATAATAGGGCTTATGCTCGGTTATGCAACCATAGTCGGGGAGAAGGAGAAAGGCTCTCTCGAACTCATGCTGTCATATCCCGTCGAGCGCATTGAGATATTGACAGGGAAGCTTTTTGGCCTCGGGGCTGTGATGGCTGCTGCAACTTTCATAGGTTTTGGAGTGGCAGGCATCATAATAGCACTAAATGTGAAAGGTGTTCAGTGGGGCAATTATATGGTTTTCGTGCTTGCCTCCATACTTCTCGGCTTTGTTTTCATTTCAATAGCAATGCTTTTCTCGGCTATTTTCAAAAAGCGCTCGGCTGCGATGGGCGGTGCCGTCTTTTTGTGGTTTCTGTTTGAGATGATATGGAATGTTGTTATTGCAGGGGTGCTTACGGCCCAGTACGGCATTGAAAAACTGACAGACCCGAATTTTATGGCGCCCAGCTGGTATTATGTGGCATCGCTTATAAACCCGGTTAAGGCGTACTCAGCTCTTGTCTCCCTCAGCATTTCGTCTGTGAACGAGCTTGCGGGAAACATCCCATCGTTTGTCAATGTGCCTTTCAATCTTGCCATTCTGCTGTCGTGGATGGCAGGTACATTTGCACTGACATGGTATATATTCAACAAAAAAGATTTGTGAGCAGACAGCAAAATCATACCAGCAATTTTGCTACTTCCTTTGCCACGCTTGCATGGCTGTAGGGACTTTCTATTGTATCTGTTGAGACGATCTGGCTGCATCCTGCGTGCATGATGCGCTCATCTGCATTTTTTATGAACAATCCATGTATGCATGCAGCGTATATCTCTCCCGCTCCCTGCTGTTTAAGTATCTCAACAGCCTTTGCCATTGTTCCCCCCGTGGATATGATATCATCCAGCACAAGCAGATTTTTGCCTTTCACATCCATGTCCTTTATCTCCATTTTAACTTCGCTGCCGCTTATCCTTGTTTTCTCGAAGTGGTTGTAATCGCACTTTATTATGCCTGCTGCTTTTTTCGCCATTTCCAGCGCACCTTTGTCGGGAGCAATGACAGCATCAACCTTTCCTCTGAAGTAGTCTGCCAGAGAGGGCATGCCATCGCATATTTTTGCGTCTATGCTGAAAAAGTTCGTGATGTAGGCTTTGTGGGGATTTATGAGAATAACCTTATTCGCATCCTGCTCAATCAGATGGGCCATTTTTTCGGAGCTCACTGCCTCCCCCTCTTCGAATACCCTGTCCTGCCTCCCGTAGCCGTAATATGGTATGACAACGCTTATTTTTTTCGCTCCCATCTTTACGGCTGCGTCCTGGAGCAGAAAAAGCTCTATTATGTTGCTGTCAGGATATGTATTCTGCACGATGATTGCCTCATCCAGACGTTCGTTTATGCGAACGTAGCACTCGCTATCAGGAAAGCGCTTTATTGTGACATCTGCGATTGGCACTCCAAGCTCAGCGGACAAATTTTTTGCAAGAGTCGGGGAAGAGGAGCCAGCAATAATTTTCATAGTATGGAATCACATGCCCCCTTTTAAATTTTTAATTGCCATTGAAACAACAGCAACAAAATCTTCCATTGAGGCGCCCATTAACTCAACGCTATCAAAAAACGGGGCAATTCTCTCTTTTATGTCTT
>JAGGSL010000103.1 GCA_021159125.1 Thermoplasmata archaeon | reverse complement strand
TCACATTGAGTACAGATGGCACATATACCGTCGATTATTACTCTGCCGACAATGCGGGAAATACAGAATCAACAAAAACAGCCACATTCGAAATTCTCAAAAACCAACCGCCAACTGCAGATTTTTCATATACGCCAGCAAATCCAACAGATACCCAAACAATCCATTTCACAGACAATTCTGACGATACTGATGGCACGATAGCAAATTACACATGGAACTTCGGAGACGGAAATACAAGCCATCTTGAAAATCCAACACATAAATATGAAGATAACGGGACGTACACTGTAACTCTCACCGTGACGGACGACAAAGGCGCAACAGACACTATTTCAAAACAAATAGAGGTTTTGAATGAGCCACCTACAGCATACTTCAAATACGAGCCAACAGATAATATCAAAATAAATGATGAAGTTGTTTTTACTGACGAATCTACAGATAAAGATGGCACGATAGTGAACTATACATGGAATTTCGGAGACGGCAATGTAAGCTACGAGAAAAACCCGACCCATAACTATGCAAAGGCAGGCACATATACTGTCACTTTGAATATAACGGACAATGACGGTGCAACTGACTCCTCATCTCTTGACATCACAGTGAAGAAGGAACAGGCAAGCAGCATGCTGCCTATACTGGCGATAATAATCTTAATCATCATAGCCATAGCAGTTGTCATAATCTGGCGTCGTAGAACAGGAAAGCAGGAATAAAACATCTCTCTCCCCTTTTTATATATCTTTATTTTTACAAATAAATTTCAGTGAAATTTAAATATGTGTATCTAATACAACTTATAACGAACCAATGGGGGTTACAAATATGAAGAAAATGGAAAAAACCATATTAAGTTTGATTGTGGCAATCCTCTTTTTTGCAGGAGGGTTTACAGGGGCAATTTTGAAAGTTAGTGGTTATTCAGAAACCCAGATAGACATTTCTCCTTCAGGTCAGACAGTATCCACTGGCGAGACCTTCACAGTAAATATAGAGATAGACCCGGCAGAACCAATAGCCGGTGCGCAGTGCAATTTGCACTTCAATTCTTCTCTGCTGAATGCTCTGAGCGTTTCCGACGGCGGGATGTTTGATATGTGGTTCAATGGCATTCTATCTATAGATAATACAAATGGGACAATAGAAAACATTATTGCCTTTGACCTGGGCGGTACAACAAGCGATAGCGGCGTATTTGCAGTTGTAACTTTCCAGGCAAAGTCTGCCTCTGGTACCTCTTATGTGAATCTGTCGGATGTCGGAATATCTGATGAGAATGGTTCTCCGGTTGCTGTTTCAATTTCTAACGGAAGTGTTACCATCACGGCAGGAAATATGCCGCCAACAGCAGAAATAACTTCTGCCCCATCAGGCACAATAAATTACAGAAACGTGAATTTTGAATGGACTGGAAGTGACGACAGCACCCCTGTGTCTAATCTTCTTTACTCGTATAAATTGGAGGGATATGATAGTTCATGGTCAAGCTGGACTTCCTCCACCAGCAAGGCATATAATGGTCTGTTGGAGGGGAGTTATACATTCATGGTAAAGGCAAAAGACAGCGAAGGATTGATAGGAAGTGCTGACACTGCATCCTTTACAGTGGAAGACACAACACCTCCTTCAATATCCAATGTCCATGTTTCTCCTGATCCTCAGATTACCGGCGGATATGTGAATATTTCGTGTTCTGTTACAGACGATTTTTCAGTCGATAATGTAAAAATAAACATTACTTATCCGGACAACTCTTCATTCAATTATTCCATGACGCATGGTTCAAGCAAATATTATTACAATAATGTCTTCACAGATATCGGGGAGTATGATTTCACGATATGGGCGAGCGATGGAAGCGGTAATGGCAATACCTATTCGGGCACATTTAGCATAATGGGTGGAGATTTCACACCTCCTTCGATCTCCAATGTGGTCGCAACACCCCCGGTACAGGATGCAGGAAAAACTGTAAGGATATCTGCAACAGTAACCGACAATGCCGGAGTAGCAGACGTATTTCTCAACATATCATACCCGGATGGCACCTACGAAAACTTCTCAATAACAGCAAATGTCACAGGGCATACCTACTACTGCGAAAAGCCATATACTCAGCTCGGAACATATCCCTTTACAATATATGCTGTGGACGATGCGGACAACAGCAATGAGTCATCATCATCCTTCCGTATAGAGGACAATACTCCTCCAGAAATATCTGATGTGGAGGCAAACCCGCCCCAAGCAAGTCCGGGCAATGCCATTAACATTTCTGCAACAGTAACCGACAATGCCGGAGTAGCAGACGTATTTCTCAACATATCATACCCGGATGGAACATACCATAACTTTTCAATAAAGCAGAATGTGACGGGCAATACTACATATTACTGTTCAAACTCGTATAACAAACTCGGCGTTTATAATTTCACCATATATGCTGTGGACGATTCAGGCAACGGCAATAAATCATCTTCATCATTCCTCATCAAGGACAATACTCCACCTAAAGTTAGAGTAATATACCCAAATGGGGGTGAGAGTGTGTCCGGCACGGTCACCATTCGATGGAATGCCACCGACAATTATGATGAGGAAAATGAACTTAAGGTGACCATTAAATACAGCGCTGATGCCGGCACCTCCTGGCACACCATTGCATCCAGCGAAGATAATACGGGAGAATATGACTGGAATACTTCTGCACTTGAAGACGGAAAGCACTATTTGATAAAAATCTCAGTGAAAGATTTATCAAATAATCAGGGGGTTGACATATCAAATGCAACATTTACCGTTGACAATACGAAACCTTCTCTCGTACTGGAAAAGCCAAGGCATAATCATCTTTACCTGTTTGACCGTGAGGTAATGCCTATTCTGCGTTCAAGAGCGATTGTCATGGGGAAAATAACAGTCACTGTTAATGCCACTGACGCGACTTCTGGAGTGGATAGAGTCGAATTCTTTGTTGACGGCACGAGCAAGAGTGTTGACAGCAGCAAGCCATACGAGTGGGAGTGGGATGAAAAGACATTCACATCTCATGTGCTGAAAGTTGTGGCATATGATAACGCAGGGAATTCTGTGTACGAGGAACTGGACGTTAAGGTATATAATATCTGATGAAAGATTGAAAGAGCAGGCAGCGATGGTAGAATATGGCATTGGCCATTTTCTTCTGTACTATTTTCCGGCTTTCAATCAGCAACTAAGCAATAATAGCAGCTGTAATTCAAATAGATAATCAGGGCACTGGCTTGCACACGGCTTTACTTGAAGAAGGAATCGTATTTTCCTTCGTCTATTTCCCTTCCTACCTCTTTCGGATCTTTTTTATCCACTTTTATGCCCATTGACATGCATGTGCCCACTACTTCCTTAGTCTTTGCCTTCAGATCCTTGCCTAACAGATCATCTTTTTTCATCTTCGCAATGTCTATCGCATCCTGTATGGATATGTTTCCAACTTTCAGCTGCCTTGCATCCTTTGAGCCCTTTTCTATGCCTGCCTTTTTGAGGATAAGAGCAGATGCGGGCGGTGTGCCCACTTCTATCTGATATTCCTTTGTTGCAGGATTGATTATTATCTTAACAGGCACAGTCGTGCCGTTAAAATCCTTTGTGGCTTTATTTATATCGTTCACCACCTCTACAACATTCACTCCATGGGGCCCAAGAGCAGGCCCTATCGGCGGGCCAGCTGATGCTTTTCCTCCTTCCACAAGAACTTCCACTATTTCTGCCATTTTATTCCTCCTTTTTCCTGAGAACTCTTACCTGTTCCCCTCTGACCGTTATCGGAATTGGAACCATTGCTTCAAGCAATTCAACGGTTATTTCCTCTTTTGCATCATCTATCCTCGTCACCTTTGCCTTTTCGCCTTTAAACGGGCCAGAAACAAGCTCTATGATGTTTCCTTCCTCGATACTGGCAACCGCAGAGGGCGGGAACAAAAAGTGCTCTATCTCCTCGAAAGGCACCTCTTTTTCAAGTATGTCTCTTGCATACTTCATATGCCTTATTAGTTTTTTTATCACATCAGAGTCGAAACTCTCAACAAAGATATATCCTCTCAATTCTCTTGGTGCAAGTATTGAGACAACGTCTTCATTTTCTTTCTTTGCAACCTTGTAGAGCATATTGGAGACATTCTCCTCCTGCCCCACCTGTGTTTTTATAACAAAAATCTTAGTGCTTTCTTCTTCCATATTTTCAGAGCCCTAATGAATTTCCTACCCAAGGCGCAACTTTAGTTGCAAGTAAATATATCGCGAAGCCAATGAACCCTATAATTGCTATGCCTATTGCTGTCATCTCCGAGGTTTTGATGTATTCGTCCATCTCAGGATTTCTCGCCATCTTGAGAACACGGCCGTACTTGCCCTTGCCCAACCTTTCGGTCTTCTTCTCTATTTTTGTCTGTATTTCCCAGGCTTTGTCTATTATCTTGCTCATTTTATCTTATAACATCTATACCGTGCTCTTTATGCGTTTCCATCTCTGCTTCAGAAGAGCGCCCAAGTATCTGCTTGGATTTTACGCCTGTTACCACGAGCATGACTTTTATCTCCCTTTTCAGGTTTTTATCTATCGATGTTCCCCATATTATTGATGCATCGGGATTTATTCTTGAATATAACTCCTCGACAACGCCCTCTGCTTCTTTTATGGTCATATCCTCTCCGCCTATGACGTTTACGAGCGCGCCTGTCGCCTCGCTCACATCAACATCCAGTAATGGTGAAGATAATGCCTCTGTTACTGCATCTGTTGCCCTGTTCTCGCTGTCCGACTCTCCGATTCCTATCATTGCAACACCACCTCTCTTCATTATGGTCTTCAAATCTGCGAAATCCAGATTTATCAATCCCGGCTTTGTTATCATTTCAGTTATTCCCTTTATGCTTCTCATCAATATCTCATCTGCCATCTTGAACGCTGCGTTAAGGGCCATCCTCGGCGCAACTTCAAGTAACTTATCATTTGGAATGACAATCACAGTATCGCATACATCCCTCAATCTTGCGAGTCCCATTTCCGCATTCTCTCTCCTTATCCTCCCTTCGACGCTGAAAGGCATTGTGACTATGGCAATTGTGAGAGCCCCGTCCTCTCTTGCAAGTTTTGCAACCACAGGAGCCGAGCCTGTTCCCGTCCCGCCGCCGAGGCCGCAGGTCACGAAAACCATGTCTGCTCCCTGTATGCTTTTTCTTATTTCCTCTTCGCTCTCCATGGCTGCCTCTTTTCCCTTCTGTGGGAGCGAGCCCGCGCCAAAGCCCTTGGTTACATGCTTTCCTATAAGTATTTTGTTTGGAACTTTTGCGTGAAGAAGATGCTGGGCATCCGTATTCAGTGCTATCATCTCAGCCCCATATACTTTTGCTTCCGCGCATCTCGCAATCGTGTTTGTTCCGCCTCCGCCGCACCCCACAACCTTTATCGTGGTTTTCATGCCTGCAAGCACTTCTTCCAGCTCTCTGTTATGCTTCTCCATTTCTCTGAGCTCTTCTTCCTCCATTTCTACTTCCTGAACCTCACTATTTGCACGTGACATTGCCTCTTCAACAATATTCTTCATTTGATCACCCATTACCTATTTAAAAGGTAAAACAAAAACGTTTATTAAAATGTTTTGTTGTTTTTATTGCCATATTATACAAAACACGGGCAAAACCCGGTTATTAAAAACAAAAAGCATGTATATGAGGAATTTATTATTTTGATTGTGAAATTACAGCTGCTCGAAAATGAGAAAGTGGAGAAGAAGCTCACTCCCCATCCTCTGTCGTTCCTCAATCTCCATCTTTTGTGGTTAATTCCTGTTTTATGGGGAATATTTTTAGCATGGTTTTTCAACTCTGCTTACTGGAGAGGCGTCGGAAGTGCAGATAAGTGGCTTTCCGTACTTTTATGGGGTGTGGGCATCCTGCTTCTTGGCATCGCATTTTCCATAGCTTTTATCCGCTGGAGGATATTTTTTTCATTTGCATTGGTTGTTGTTTTGGGGATAGTTCTCCTGTGGAAGTGGAATCTGTGGGGTAATGTGCATATTTTCCTGACTCTTTACACCATCCTTATTTTTCTCTCGGGCCTTCCAGTGGTGGAGGCATACCGCCGCTCCCACCGTTATGTTTTAACAGATATGAGAATCATCCTGAGAGGCGGCATATTCCGGGTTAGGGAGAGAAGTTTGAGATATGAAAAGATAACGGACATAGATGCTTCTCAGGGCATAATCGGCAAAATATTTGGCTTCGGCAACATCATACCCATCACACCGTCAGGATTTGGAATGGGGCAGGACGAGGCATTCGCAGGCGGCGGCGTCGAGGCAAAAAAGAAGGTTGGCATATTTGGTTTTGCAGGCGGCAGCAGAGGCGTTAGCACTCCGAGGACAAGAAGTTATTATGAATTGCATGGTGTGCATCCCTATAGAGAAGTCAGGGCATTGCTCGAAGACATGATACAGAGGAATTCTCTTGCTCCTTATCAGAGGGAGCAATTGGAAATACAAAAGGAAATTTTGGATACGTTGAGAAGAAAGGAAGAATGAAAATATTATTCGAGCCTTCCGGGGAGCATTCGTCTATTCCGGCAGCAGAGGTAAGGGCATGTCTGTATGCATATGGCATAAATTTTCGCGAAATTGAGAAGGGCAATACATTTATTGTCGATGCCAGGGCAACGGAAAAAGAAATCCGGAAAATCGGTGGCAGACTTGCCCTCTCATATACCGTAAACGAGGTTGTTGCTGATGGCACTCTGGCCGAGATAGAGGATAAAATAAAAGACATAGATTTTGGCGCAGGAAGAAGTTTTGGCATATGGGGCAGGAAGTTTAGAAAAGACGCGAGCATTTCATACCTGAAAAGGAGAATCGGGGGCATTATAGAAAGAGAAAAGAATATGGCTGTCAACCTTAAAAATCCTGACATAAAGATAAACCTCTTTGTAGATGATAGAATCTATGTGTGCAGGGAAATAGCGCACGTTGACAGAAAAAAGTTCGAGAAAAGAAAGCCGCAATACCGGCCCTTTTCCTCTCCCATTTCCCTCCACCCAAGAATCGCGATGGCACTCGTAAACCTATCCCGTATTGTGGAAGGGGGCGTACTTCTCGACCCTTTTTGCGGGACAGGAGGCATACTTATAGAAGCAGGGATGATAGGGGCCAAAGTTGTTGGGGTTGATATAAAAGGAAATATAATAGATGGCTGCAGAAAAAATCTTGAGTATTACGGCATTAAAAATTATGAATTATACAACAAAGATGCAACTGAATTTGACATTGAGGAAGTTGACGCAGTGGTATCTGATATGCCTTACGGAAGATCAACATATGTTGGAAAAGATATAGATGGACTCTACGAAATGGCATTTGGTAAAATAAAAGAATGGCTTAAAAAAGGAAGTTTTGCTGTTATTGGATTGCCAGATAGAAAATTTATAGAAACAGGGAGCAAATATCTCCATCTTGAAGAGGTTCATCCTATGAGGGTTCATAGAAGCCTGACGAGGTATTTCTGCGTTTACAGGAATATTTAGCGTGAAACGAATTTATTTCCTTCTACAAAAAATCTTAGATGTTCCTGCAGGTCTTCTCTCACCCCTATTCTTTTAGACGTTGCAATTCTAAAATTTTTATCTTCGCCTTTCTCAATAAATATTCTCGAATCTTTGTCGTACACTTTCAGGCCATTATCGTCGCCATTTATGTTAAATGATATGGTGAGCTTTCCAGGTCCTGAAGTCAGATTTTTTATGTCATCTGTCCCTCTTCTCTTCGCCATATAATCAATTCCTTCCAGCGGTTCAACCGCCCTTATTAAAACACCAGATGGCTTGCCTTTTCTTTCAGTGATTATATTGAAGAGCCAGTAGCTGTGTACCATATACACAAAAGTGGAGCCTGCGTCTTCCCACATCCATCTGCTCAGCTTTGTTTTGCCTTTGAATGCTCTTGAGGCAGGATCAGAAAGGCCGTAATATGCCTCTGTTTCGACTATTTTGCCTTTCAGTAGCTCGTTATCATTAACCACTAATATGTTGCCCAAAAGCTCCCTTGCCACCACTGCAGGGTCCCGTTCATAGAACGATTTCGGCAGAATCATTATGGGTATCCGCCAACCATTAAACTTGGGTCTCCCAAAAGCACCCATTCCTCAACCGTTTTGTAATCCAGCGGCTCGGTTGACGGGAAATGCACGTTCAGGTAATCTGTAAGTGTCTGTCCGTGGAGTTCTCCGAGTACCCTCAATCCGTTGTCACCGTATTCCATGAAGAAACGGGTATTCAAAAATCCGGAGAAGTACTGCGTGCAGTCCGGTATGCCATCTTCATCTCCGTCTCCTGTGGCAAACCAGTCCAGTCCGGCATATCCGATAGTTGCTATGGAGCCGCCGTCAATTTTTCTTGCAAGCCACCATGCCCAGCTTTCAGGTGACCACTCAGATCGGTAATATGTTTGTTTTATCTCGCTGAGTTTGAGCAGATTGAGCACGCTGACATTGAACTGGGCATTGTGGCAACCGCCGACGATGCATACAGGATACATATCTTTGTTGGACAGTTTCATGATATCCGATACTATCAGCCCGCTTACCCATGTATTTTCGTCGTATGGCGGATGGGTTGCCCAGCTCATTGGATTGCCATGTCCGTCAAAGAAAAGGAATCCGCATCCGGGATTGACAGCATTTATCACATCCTCAGATCCTGTAAGCGTTCCGGTTGATGTCCATAGCTTTATCCCCTCAAAGCCGTCCATGTGCTCAAGAGCCAGTTTATTCTCTTCTTCGCCTTCAAAATATGGGTCTCCTTCCATAGGGGCAGAATCACCGCCAACAACCACCATTTTCTTGAACCAGTCCTGGCCATAGGTGGTTGTTTCGTATGTGATTATTTTCTCAACCATTTTCTTGACTTCATAACTGTTTCTGCACGCAAGCCTGCCGACAT
>JAGGSL010000099.1 GCA_021159125.1 Thermoplasmata archaeon | reverse complement strand
GTAAAGAATAACGTGATATGGAAGATTACGAGAAGATGGTGGAAAAACTGAGGAGCAAAGGCCAAAGATTAACTCCTCAGCGACTGGAGATAATAAAAGCAATTGCAAAATATGAAGATAGGCATCCCTCCCTGAGCGATTTGATGAATGATGTGAAAAAAGTGCTGCCTACAGTGAGTTTCTCAACTCTTTACAACACTGTGATGAAATTCGAAGAGATAGGACTGGTGCACCTTTTCAGCATAAACGGGGAGACAAGAATTGAAACAAAAATAAAACCGCATATAAATGTAATTTACAGGGATTCGGGCAAAATAAAGGATATAGAGGATGCAAGACTGCTTGGACTGATAAAAAGGAAAATAAAAAGCGATGATATTATTGTAAATATCATTGTGTATTGATTTTTTAGGCATCTCTGCCCGCAGCATCACTCCACTATCAGGTTATCGCTCAATCTGTCAGTATCTGCAAGCAGAAATTCGTTGCTCATATGGAGGCAATTGACAGGGCATACGTCATTGCACTGGCTGCAGAAAATGCACCTGCTCACATATATCTTTATTTTCTTCTCTTCTTCTTTGAAGTCGATTGCCTTTGCAGGACAGACGGTTATGCACATCTTGCATCCTATGCACTTCTCCTTTTCATAGATGATTTTGCCTCTGAACCACTCCGGCATCTCTACCGGCGGGTTTATTTTCACTTCGCCACTCTCGACCTTTTTCAGCAATTCTGTTACATTGTTCGGTGCATACTTCACGGGAAATTTGTTCGTGAATGGCTTGCGAAAGAGTTGCTTTATTAACTGGCCAAACATCGGAAACATTTTTACCACCACCTTATAGTCAAAATTTGAGAGTCCCACATGAGCAGAACGAGACCAAGTAAAGCCATAAGCGTAACGGCAATCCAGTAAGTGGAAACAACCTGTGTTATCCTCAAACGTGCAACTCCCACTCTTACAAGCGTTACTGCAAAGAGCATCACCAGCGAAACCTTCAGAAGGAAAAACAAAAAGTCAATGATAAATGCAGGAATGCTACCAAGAGCAAAGAACTGAGATATGTTGTAAGGGAAGAAAATCGCAACCACCAGCGATGAGAGGGCGAATGTCTTGACCCCGTCTGCAAGATAGAACAACGCAAGATTTCTTCCCGAATACTCCACCAGCAATCCTCCTGCTATCTCTGTCTCTGCCTCAGCCACATCAAACGGTATTTTCGACAGCTCGGCTGGCAGGATTATGACAACCGCAAGTAAAAGAAACAGCAGACCGATTATGCCGAGCAGTCCAACGTTGTTCCATATC
This sequence comes from Thermoplasmata archaeon, assembly GCA_021159125.1. Taxonomy (GTDB): domain Archaea; phylum Thermoplasmatota; class E2; order UBA202; family DSCA01; genus VBQP01. The sequence continues at coordinate 7,699 of JAGGSL010000099.1, read as the reverse complement.
GGATGTGAGGATATGAATGACAATGTAAAAACATCGCCTTTGAATGCATCGCTCATCTTCCACGCTATGGATATTGCCGCAACAGCAAGAGGAAATTCATATGACATCATCGTAACCATCTCACGCTGTGCTCCTACTGTAGCATAAGGAGAGCCAGATGCAAAGCCGCCTGCCACCATGGAAAGTGCGGGAATTGTCAGCAGGTAAAGAATTAAAATCAGATCGCCGTGTCCCTGAAGCAATGGCCCGTATCCTGCTATCGGTATGTAAAGCAGCAGCGTTATTGACGAAGCAAGGCATATCACGGGGGCGAAATTGAAAAGCCACGAAACGGCATTTTTAGGAACGACGCTATCCTTAATGAGCAGTTTTCCGACATCCCAGAAGGGTTGTCTCAGTGGCGGCCCTACCCTCGACTGCATGTGTGCCGCAATTTTTCTGTCAATGCCTTTGAATGATAGGCCGAGCAGAATGGCAAATATGGCCATGCCGATCGTTCCCATAACAACCTTGAAAAACAACTCTCCCGTCATTTCATCATCTCCTTCGTCTTTTTTACAGAAAGATTATGCAAATCTTCTGCCGTAAGCCATTTCTCTTCATTATTTTCTGTGACAACAGCCCTATTTGTGCATGAGAGGCACGGGTCTATCGAAGCGGCAACAATGGGTATATCTGCAATTTGATGATGCATGAGCATTGGCCTCCATGCCATTATATTGCTGTATGTCGGCGCTCTCACCTTCCATGTATAAAGGCTTTCAAATCCGCTCTTAAGCTTGACATAATGGATATCTTCACCTCTCGGTGCCTCATGACGTCCTATTGCTTCTCCCTCCGCCCTCTTTATCTTTGCAAGCAGTTTGGGAATTTTTTGCTCGGATATTATCTCGCCCGGAGGCATCTCGTCCAGTGCCTGTTCTATTATCTCCACTGACTGCTTTACTTCCAGCAGACGGACAACTATTCTATCATATGTATCGCCCACCACCTTTCCTGTTAGCATGTCGGGGGTTATTGCTTTTACGTCGAAATCGGGATATGCAAAATACGGCGTATCCTGACGCACATCCTTTTTCACGCCGCTCGCCCTTACAGTAGGACCGACAGCCTGCAGTTTCAGTGCATCTTCCTTCGTAAGTATACCTATATTCCTTGTTCTCATCTTTATTGTTTTATCCTCAAGGAATAGTTTTGCAACCTTGTCGAATAAATCCTGATAGTATTTTATCATCTCCCTTATCTTGGGCACATGCTCGTCCTTTATGTCCCGTCTGACACCGCCATACATCATGATTGCCTTCGTAACACGGTTACCGTTAACAATCTCCAGTGTATCCATTACTTTCTCTCTCACCATCCATGTGTAGTGGAGCAATGAGTCAAATCCAAGCTCGTGTGCAGCCACACCTGCCCACAGCAAATGAGAATGTATTCTCTCAAGCTCTGATTGTATGACGCGGATATATTGCGCCCTTTCGGGAACATCTATGTCCGCTATCTCCTCAACAGCCATTATAAGGCACGCAGGGTGGCAGAAGTTGCAAATGCCGCATACCCTCTCGGCGATATATATTGTCTGAACGGGGTTATTTCTATTCATGCCAATCCATTCTATGCCACGGTGATTCTGGCTTGCTACTACGTCAACGTCCGTTATCTCCTCGCCGCTGACAGTACAGTTTATTGCTATTGGCTCCTTCAAAGCAGGATGTATCGGGCCTATTGGCACTGTGTATTTCATTCTTTCCACCCCTCGTAAAGCTTATTCGTTTTCTTTGGTGCTGTCTCATCTCTTCTCCATGGATACACGCCTTCGGGGAAGTCCTCTGTCAGGAAAAGATGCCGCTTATCTTCCAGCCCTTTCACGTCAACTCCCATCATTTCTATGATTTCCCTCTCGGAGAAAACAGTTCCTGGAATAATATCAGTTAAAGTAGGAACCCACAGATCGCTTTTGGGCACTTTGACCTTGAGAGTTATAGGTATCTCGCCCATATATTTTCCGTAACCAACCGAAAAATGGTAGTTCACCTCTACTTCATCCCCTATATCTGAAGGCGATATGACGGAAAAGTGCGGAAATTCTTCCGATATTTCAATAAGGTATTCTACAATTTCCCTCAATCTTTCTCTCTCAATATCAACCCACAAAGTTTTCCTCTCGACCTTTTTTTTCACGCCTGCCATTCTTGTCTGAACTCGGACTTCAAGTCCTTTTTCCTTAAACGCATCAATAATCTCTTCCAGCTCCATTTACTCACCTCCTCCTGCACTCTCCAGAAATTTCCAGGCCTTAACAACGCCGTCAATAATTGCCTCGGGTCTGGGCGGGCATCCCGGCACATACACGCAGGTTGCATCTGGCAATACTTTATTTACAGGTCCTGCAAGATGGTATGATTCATGGAAAACTCCGCCGCTTATCCCGCAACTTCCCACAACGAGAACGACTTTCGGATCCGGCATCTGCTCGTAGACCCTCTTCACTTTATCCTCCATATCGCTTGTTATTGGGCCTGTTAGCGCCATAACATCTGCATGGCGTGGCGAGCCGACCAGCTTTATGCCAAAACGCTCAACATCATAGCGAGGTGTCAGGGCAGCAACGATTTCTATATCGCAACCGTTGCACGAGCCGCTATTAACATGAAAAATCCACAGCGATTTTTTGAAAGATTTTGATATCACATTATCACCCCCGGCAGAACTATTGCAAGGAAAAATATTGCCGCCATGCCAAGGAACCATAGCACGTAGTCATTGATTATGCCTGTGTGTATTTTCTTCATGAAATCGTAATACCCGCTCAATGTTTCGGTAAATCCCCAGTATATGTTTCCTGCACGGACGTGAACGGCCTCCTTCGATGGCTCGTCCTGCCCTGATAAAAAGGGCTTTTCCTGCTCTCCCTTTGCGTGCTTCTTCTCGCCCATACCCCACATTATGTAAGCCATGAGAAAGGCGACTATGAATGCTACAATCCATACAATTGGGGACCAGTATCCTCCTGTTGTCTCAAGCATTTAAGCACCTCCTGCTACTGAACCGATATAACCCGCCTGGGCTGCCAGTGCCTGCGCCGCCGGATGGACAATATTGCTGACCACCCATCCGGGGAACAAACCGAATAAAATTATGCCCACTGTTAGAATCGCCATTCCAATTATCATGCTCTTCGGTACCTCTCCTGCCTCGGCATTCTCCATGGGCGGGCCCATGAATGCTGAATGAAACACCTTCACGAATGAGGCAAGCGTTATTATCGAGACGAGCATTGCAATTATCGACAGAATTGGGCTGACGTGGTATGCAGACTCATAGATAAGCAATTTGGAAGCAAATCCGTTGAATGGAGGTATGCCAGCGATTGCAAGAGCTCCTATCATGAAGAATATGGTCGTGAACTTCATTGAATGGGCCAGTCCGCCCATCTCGTTCAGATTGCGTGTTTTGACCTTGTAGAATATTGCGCCTGCAGTGAGGAAGAGCAGCCCTTTGTACAGTGCATGGTTGATTATGTGGAATATTCCTCCTTCCATCGCAGCCATGCCGTATGTGTCGAAATCGGACTTGCCGAGCAGGTAGAGTCCTACGCCGACGCCCAGCAGCATGTACCCTGTCTGGCTGACTGCATGGTATGACATCAATCGTTTAATATCCTTCTGGGGCAGGGCCATTGTGACGCCAACAAACATTGAAAGCAGTCCCAGAGCAATTATGATTATGCCCACAGTTGTAACGTCAAGTGTGAGCCCATAAAGAGAGAAGCATATTCTGAATAACGCGTACAAACTTGCCTGGCTTGCTGCGACAAGCATGGCCGTAATCGGAGCAGGCGCCACTGTGTAACTGTCAGGAGTCCACATGTGCATTGGCACTGCACCGCATTTCATGGCAAATGCCGCTATGAGTAAAACAAGCGCTATTTTATCGAGCGTGGTGTATTCAATGACTTTGGCAAGGGCAGCCATGTTGAGCAGGTCATATTGCCCGTAAAGCAGACCTATGGCAAATAGAACCATGAGAGCACCGAGCGAGGAAACAACGCAATATTTGAATGCGCCTTCTACGGCATCGCCATAATAGAAGCGGTATGCTATGAGGGCAGCAGATGCCATTGAAAGCACTTCAAGGAATACAAACAGATTGAATATGTCGCCTGTGAATTCCATTCCGAGCATGCCCACCAGCATGAGCAAAAGCAGGGTGTAATATCTTCCCTGTCCCGTCTCCTTTTTCACAAACGCAAGGGAATAAAATCCAGCAGCAAGCGAAACAGTAGTGCTTATCAACCCCATAAATGCGCCCATTCCGTCCACTTCAAGGACTATCCTTATCGGCACTGCAGCCTGTGATGGAATTGTTGCAGTCGGGTTTGATGCACCCATTGTGTAGATGTGAGCGCTGCCTGTAAAAACATCCCATGCAAGTGCAATCATGATTATCTCAGCAATTATCAGCACGATTATAACGAAAGCATCTCTCGCTTTTTTGTTGATGCGATCGATAACCGGCGTTAGAAATGCAGCAAGAAGCGGTATTGCAATCAGAAGAGCAGGCGAATGCGTAAGCAGCCAATCAACATTCATTCTTTCAACCTCCTTACCTTTTTAGAATCAAGCGTTCCGTAGTACTGATATATCCTTATCACGAAAGAAAGCATGAGGGCAAGTACCGCAACCCCTATGACAATGCTTGTGAGAGTCAATGCTTGCGGAACCGGCAAAACCATGCCGCCAGGTATGACAACGTTTGCTGGCAGGTTTGTGTATATTGGGGCCACTCCTCCTTCTCTATAACCGAGGGTTATTAAAAAAAGGTTGACAGCGCTCTCCACTATCGTTATTCCTATTGCAATCTTTATCAGATTCCTTCTGAATATGACTGCATACATTCCAACGGCGATGAGAATTATAACCGCAAAGAAAGGTATGTTGTATATCATTTCAATCATCCTCCTTCGAAACAAGGGCCATTGCGAGCACAACCGCAGACAGACCGCCGATGACTTTCATTCCAACTGCGAAATTCAATATAGGAAGTATGCCTCCTGTGTTGAGTATGCCGGGATTTGAGCCGAAGGGCGGGATTTCCCCGAATATGGCACTTCCTACCAGAAAATTCGACATGAAAGTTGCAGCCATTATGAAGCCTAATATTGCGACAAGAATGAAAAGCGTACCTCCTATGCTCTCAAAAAGCGAGAGTTTTTCCTCTCCTGCTCTCTTTTCGGTATGGCGCGCGCCGAAAGCAACAATTAGCATGACTATTGCAGATGCGCCTATAGCTCCTCCTTGAAAGCCGCCGCCCGGCGTCAGATGCCCGTGCATTATGACGTAGAATGAAAATATCATTATGAACGGAAATATCATCCCGGATATGACCTTCACTATGGGAGAGAGTCCCTCGCTGTTTCCATTTGTTTTTTCACTCATTTTTACCCCTCCTTCTCAGAACAACCATCACGCCTGCTATTGCAGTGAAAAGCACTGTTGCCTCTCCGAGTGTGTCATAACCTCTGTAGTCGAACACCACTGCTGTAACTCCATTATTTGCTCCTGTTTCATTCTGCGTGTTCTGTATTATGTAGTCATCCATTTTGGACGGCGGAGCGCCGAAGTCGTGCATGTCGTATGCTGCAAGAAACATGAACGCAAAGAATATTATGAATACCACTACAGCTATTTTTCTCATTCTTCCACCTCCATTCTTTCTGTTTTCTTTATCGCAACTATTATTATTGCAGTTGTTATGCAGGCTCCTATTCCTGCCTCTGCTATTGCCACATCAGGAGCTTCCAGTATGTAAAATTCAAGGGACAGAAGCAGGCTCATCACTGCCAGCGAGATGGCAGATGCAAGCAAATCTTTGAAAAGCACGGCTACAATCGCAGATGCTATAAGAAGCACTGGCAGCACAATATGTATTATCTCAATCATCGTCATTTTCTTCCTCCTTTTCTTCCAGGTCATCAACCACAGCCATTGCAGGCTTCACCCCGCTCCTGTGAGCAGCACGAGCTATTGCATGAGCTCCCGTGGGATTTGTAAGCATTATGGCGACAAGGGCAATGAAAGTATGTATTGAAAGGGAAATGAGCGGTGTATCTCCCTCATGATATTTCCATATGCCGTATATGATGACAGCAAGCGAGAGAAATATTGAGCCGAAGGTAGTGCATTTTGTTCCTGCATGCAGGCGTGTGTAAACGTCAGGGAAGCGCATCAACCCAACTGAAGCAAGGAAATTGAAGAACAATCCTATGCCCAGGAATATATAAATCAGCCATTCCACATATGTCATAGTTTCCCTCCTTCGAGATATTTTGCAATGAAAAGTGTAGTGATGAAAGAAAGAAGGGCATAAACAATCGCAACGTCTATGTATATGACCTCATCAAAAGCTGCCCCATAAATTATCATAGCAGCTATGACAAGCGTGTTTATGGTATCAAGCCCGACAACACGGTCAGGAGTCGTTGGCCCCAGCAGCACTCTGATCATCGCTATAAGCATGCATACAAGGAGCAGCAAAAATGTCAGAATAAAGGGATCCGTAAAATCGAAGGATATCATTCTGCCACCCTCCTTGCCCATTTCGGAAATGTCGAGCAAACAGGCTCGCACGGACGGGGCATTTTTTTCAATGCTTCTTCATCAACATTTATCCAGTGCACATACAGATTTTTTTCATCGTCGGTATCAACTGAAAGTGTACCGGGCGTGAGAGTTATTGAATTTGCGAGAAACGTGAGTGCAGTATCGCTTTTAAGTCCCGGAGACATTTTTACTATGCCCGGATTTATCTTTCCCGTGATAACGCGATATGCTACGTCAAAATTCGCCTTTGCCATCTGGTAGAAGAATGGGCCGAGATATGCAATGAAGAAGAGCCATCTCTTCGGATTCGCCATTTTGAAGTCCTTTACAAAAACCTTTCTGGCAGCAATTCCCCCGACTACTGAAAGAAATATGCCTGCAATGATTTCGTCAGTCCCCCACATATGGCCGTTGAAAGTCAGGGTTAGCCACACGATGAAGCAAAAAATTGTTGTGCCTATGAAAGCTAACATCGGGAGGTAATCCAGCAATCTCTTTAAAAACTTGCGATTTTGTATAAGATATGCACTTCCGATAGGTATAAATATGAGAAGTGAGAAGATAAAAAAAATGCCATGCCATAAAACTTTTAATTGCAGAATTCATAAAGTATTTGCATATAGATGGCAATAATGGGAGATAAAATGGATGAATTGCATTTTAAGCCAAGTTTGGAAGATTGTGAGAATAAAAAGTTCGGATATTCTGAGTTATTTGCCATGCAAGAACAGGAAAGTATAGGGTGATACTATGAAGCTATTTTCTCAAAGAAAAGGTATTAAACCAGTTAAAAACATAATGCAAGTGGATTCTATGGATGATGATTTAAGAAATGGTTTATGGAATGCTTTAACTATGTTTTATTGGAATCAGGTAAAAGTAGTGATTTATGGTTATGATTATGGAAAGGTAGATATTTTACTTCAAATGTTATGGCACAGTTATTTTAAGAAACCAATTGATACTTTAAGTGATCATTGGCCTGACAACCATAAGAAAATAAGAGCTTATTTTTTCAATTGTGAATGGTACGAAGTTTACGATCTTATAGAATTTATTGCCAATAATTATCCTGATGAACATGGCTCAGTAAACCC
>JAGGSL010000076.1 GCA_021159125.1 Thermoplasmata archaeon | reverse complement strand
AAAAAGACGGTAGAGCGCTACGGAGGAAGCATACATGTCGAGGACAATGAGCCAAAAGGAGCGGTTTTCGTGATAAAGTTGAAAAGTAAATAAAAAATTTTATAACCTGTTTCGTATTTTTATTTAGGAATGGGGTTAAATGAAGAGATTTTTTTCTTCATTTTGACCTCCCCCCATTCCTGCTTTCGTTCCACCGATAATTCTATTAATCAAAATCACATAATAAATTATGCCAGAGGGGAAATACATTATTGTTACAGGCGGCGTTTTGTCTGGCCTGGGAAAGGGAATCACCACATCTTCAGTTGGACTTCTCCTTAAAATGCAGGGATATAAGGTGACGGCAATAAAAATAGACCCGTACCTTAACTGCGATGCAGGAACCATGAACCCTTTCCAGCATGGAGAGGTTTTTGTGCTTGAAGACGGAGGAGAAGTGGACCTTGATCTGGGAAATTATGAGCGCTTCCTCGACGTCAATCTTTCGAGTGACAACAATATAACAACAGGGAAGGTTTACAAAAATGTAATAGAGAAGGAGAGAAGAGGGGATTACCTGGGCAAGACGGTACAGATAGTCCCTCATATAACAGATGAGATACGCGAATGGATAAAAAGAGTTGCAAAGAAAAGCAATGCAGACATATGCCTTGTAGAAATAGGCGGTACAGTCGGAGACATAGAATCAATGCCATTCCTTGAGGCAGTCCGTCAGCTGCATCGGGAGGTCGGGCATGAGAATGTTGTATTTCTTCATACAACCCTGATTCCGGTTATAGGCGTTGTTGGCGAGCAAAAAACAAAGCCAACCCAGCACTCTGTTAAGGAACTGAGGGCCATAGGAATAGACCCGGACATAATAATAGGACGCGCAAAAGAGCCACTTGCCAAAAGCACAAGAGAGAAAATAGCCCTTTTCTGCAACGTGCCTGTTGAAGGAGTCATATCTGTGCCAGATGTGGAAAGCATATATGAAGTCCCTCTGCTCCTTGACAAACAGGGGCTCACCGACTTTTTGATGAAAAGATTCGGGTCAAAAAGAAGAGATGGGCTTGAGAAGTGGGCGGAGTTTGTCAACAAAATAAAGAATGCAGGAGAGAGGGTTGACATAGGCATAGTCGGGAAATATACTGACCTCAGCGATTCCTACATAAGCATAGTGGAAGCATTCCATCACGCAGGAGCATATCTCGGGGCGAAGGTCAACATAAAATGGATTGAAGCGGAAGACCTTGAGCACGGAGACCTCAGTCTTCTCAACGGGCTTCACGGAATACTTGTTCCGGGCGGCTTCGGGATGAGGGGGGCTGATGGAAAAATAAATGCAATAGAGTATGCAAGAGAGCACAATATACCCTTTTTAGGAATATGCTTCGGATTTCAGCTTGCCGTCGTCGAGTACGGAAAAAATGTTCTCAACCTGGACTGCAACAGCACGGAGATAGACCCCGAAACAGAGCATCCCGTCATAACCATACTGCCAGAGCAAGAGGGCGTGGAGGAGATGGGCGGCACCATGCGGCTCGGTGCATATAAAATAAAGATAAAGGAAGGCACACTCGCACATAAACTATATGGAAAGACAGAAATATCTGAAAGGCACCGCCACAGATATGAGGTAAATCCGGAATATATTGACGAAATAGAAAAGAAAGGGCTTGTATTTTCAGGCAGATCTGCTGACAAAATAAGAATGGAGATTGCAGAATTGCCTGGCCATAAATTTTTTATTGCCTCTCAATTTCATCCCGAATTCAAATCACGCCCCCTCCGCCCCGCCCCCCTCTTCTACGGGTTTGTGGAAGCGTCTCTTGAAAAAATGAGGGAAGTAAGCTGATTAAGATGGAAGAAGATGATAAAAAATATCTGGTGGAATGGGAGGAAAATCTTTTTTCTATTTTCTGCGATATTTTGGAAACTTCCGATGAGTTTTTGCAGTCAGGTATAGGCATAAATCTTGATGACATAATAGAAAGCATAAGCAAAATCGAGCACTTTGAGGAGATGGCAGGGGAGAAAAAAATAAAGGACAATGCCACAATTTTCCCCCACTATAAGAAAGTCCGCGAGTCGGTATCTGAAATCAGGGAGATATACTATTCTTATTTCTCGAAAGAAAAGATTGGCGGAGCGTTATTGAAAGAAATGATGAATGAGGTCAGAGTGCTCATCGGAAAAATGGAGAGGGGAATAGGCAAGATTCAATATGTGACAGAGGGAATAGAAGACGTGAAGGAAAGAATGGAACTCAGGGAGTTTATAAAGAAAATGGTTTATTTCAAAAAGCTCATCAGGCGTTTCAATGATGCCCTTTCCCGCATTGATACCATAGAATGGAATGCAGGATACAGCAAAACTCACTTGCATATTGTGCCAAAAATTGAATCTGCTTATAGGCCCATAATGAGCAATATGGTAGAGGTGGAAGTGCAGGATGAAACAGAAATTGAGATAACCGTGGGGGAAAAAAGTGTTGTTGTTGAAACAAATGGTGCGCTATTTCTCAACTTTTTTGCCTTCAGCAAGATTCCGGACATGTATGTGAAAAAAATAATAATTGATAAGAGAGACGGAGTGGAAATTATAGGGGATGGAAAAAAAGTGAATATTTTTAGAGAGGGGAAAGAGTTAAAGGTTATGACCTCGGAACTATGAGTAGAATATTACTATAAATCCTGAGAGTATCATCGTAAGTATTACCAGTACTGAAACCAGCCGTATAATCAGCCTTTTAGTCTTTTTTTTCATATTACTCGCCTATGGAGATTATAATGTCGCCAACATTTATTAAATCAACCCCTTCGCCCTCAAGCTTTTTGTCAATAGTTACATGCTCCTTTCTCAGTTCCATTTCCTTGCCGTTGCGGATGAATTTGTAATTACTGCCGCGCTCAAACGCCTCCAAAATTTTATCTTTGTTTTTATTGATTTCTTCCAGCACAACCCTGCTCTCTTCCTTGAACTCGGGCCCTATTTTTGCATACACAGGGTTCACCACCACAACCTCCTTTATTGTTTCAGGTGTCTCCTTTGATACCCTTATAGATGAAATATTCATCGTTCCCGAAATTATGCTCTTTTCCTCTTCAGTAAATTCCTGGGGAGCGACTATCTCTACATTCTTCAACTCGGCATTAAGCGGCATTCCCTGCCTGCTTTTCCATTCTCTGAGCGCAGATATGACTTCTTTTATCACCTCGCCCCTTTCTTCCGCTTCATTGTCCACCATAATCGGCTCGGGCCATGAGGATATATGTATGCTCTCTTTTTCCTCGTAATACTTGTAGTACTTATGGTATATCTCTTCAGTTATATGAGGCAGAAACGGGGCGAACAGCTTTATCATACCGAGCCCTATGGTGTAAAGCACATAAGAGGCGCTTTTATCGCTTTCATCATATATGCGGTGTTTCACCATCTCGATGTAGTGGTCTGCAAATTCATGCCACAGAAAATACTCTGCTTCTCTCACGGCATCAGAATATCCGAAATTCTCCAGGTGCCGAGTACATTTTTCGACAACCCTGCTGTAAAGAGACAGAATCCATTTATCCATAATATTCAGTTCGCTTTTATCAATATCATCAACCTTTCCGGCCTTTTCTATCGCCTTTCCGACAAAAGATTCCGTATTCCACAACTTTTTCATCAAACGCTTGCCCCTCACCAGGTCTTTATACCTGAAAGGATTGTCCTCGCCCAACTTGCACTTCGCAGCATAATAGCGAAGCGGGTCAGCTCCCTCCTCCTTTATTATCTCAAGCGGGTCTATCACATTTCCGAGACTTGTATGCATTGGTTTTCCGTCTGGCGCGAGTATGAATCCGCCCATCATTATCTCTTTGAAGGGCTCCTTTCCGGTTATCAGCAAACATCTCAGAACAGTGTAAAAAGCCCATGTCCTTATTATGTCATGAGCCTGCGGGCGGAGAGACATCGGATACATCTTTTCAAACATTTTCTCGTCCCTCTGCCAGAAGGTGTTGTACAGGGGGCTTATCGAAGAATCCATCCAGGTGTCAAAAACATCCTCGCATCCTTTCAGCTTGCCGCCGCACTTCGGGCATTTTTCCACAGGCGGCTTGTCTATGGTGGGATCAACATAACACTGCTCCCTTTTCGCCACCACCACTTCACCGCAATCCTCGCACTCCCAGAGAGGAATGGGCGTTGCAAAATACCTCTGCCTTGAAATCACCCAGTCCCATTTCAGGGAGTTCACCCATTCGTCAAACCTGATACGCATATACTCTGGATACCAATCTATTTTTTTAGATGCTTCAAGAACTTTATCTTTGAACGGAAGCAATTTCAAAAACCACTGTTCTGCATTTATGAATTCAACAGGAGTCTTGCATCTCCAGCATACGCCCACGCTCTGTTCTATTTCCTCCTGCTTTATAAGCAGCCCTTCCTTTTTCATGTCATCTATGACCGCTGCCCTCGCCTCCTCCACCTTCATGCCTTCGTATTTGCCTGCAAGGCTGTTCATGCGCCCTTCCTCGTTTATGCATATTTCGAGGGGCAAATCGTATTTAAAAGCCATCTCCAGGTCGTCTTTGTCCCCTATGGTACATATCATAAGTATACCTGTTCCAAAATTAGGGTCAACCGACTCATCTTCTATTATTTTCACCTTCCTGCCAAAAAGGGGGACGATAACTTCCTTGTCAACAAGCCATGGCGCCCTCTCATCATCAGGATGGACTGCGACTATCTGGCATGTGGGGAACATTTCAGGGCGTGTCGTGGCTATCTCTATGTATTGTCCCTTGCTGTCCTTCCCTATGCCGTGATATTTTTCTATCTGCTCTGGCTGCTGTTCTGCAAAATAAAATTTTACCGTATTGAGCTTCGTATGGCGGTTTGCATGCTCTATTTCTGCGTCAGCCATTGCTGTCATGCATCTGGGGCACCAGTTTACTGGAAATTCGCCTTTGTAAATGTATCCCTTCTCATACAAATCAATGAACGAAATTTGAGTTACCCTGCGATAGTATTCTGCGTCTGTCTGATAATAAATGCTGGGGTCCATGGACTCACCGAGCATCGAAAACTGCCTTTTCATCTCGCCTATGTTTTCCTCGGCAAATTTTCTGCATAACGCAATGAATTCGTGGCGGTCTATGTCCTTCCTTGTTATGCCCATCTTTTTCTCCACTCTCTCTTCTATCGGAATGCCGTTCACATCAAAGCAAAGCGGGAAGAAAACATTATAGCCCCTCATTCGCTTGTATCGGGCAACGAAGTCAATATGCGTATAATGCACAGCATGCCCTATGTGAAGGGCGCCCGAGGCATAACGGGGAGGGTTATCTATGGAATAAATATTTCCTTTATCTTTGTCGAAGTGGTATATGTTCATCTTTTCCCACTTCTTCTGCCACTTCTCCTCAGACGATTTTATATCATATGACTCGCTCATTTTCTCTTATGGAAGCAAAATTTCCTTATAAGTTTGTTGCTAATTCCCACAGCTCATCGCCTATGTGGTGGACACTTTCTATTGCTTTTCCTTTATTTTCTGCTACCATCTCCTCCCCATCCATCAAAGCATATCCGAGCGCAAGGGCGGTTCCTTCCTCGTTTCTCACCCATACGATATCGCCCTTCTTTATATCTCTGTCCGCATCTATGATGCCGGGAGCCATGACATTTGCACCGCTTACCACAAATTTAACGGCCCCTCTATCGACCGTTGCATATCTCTTTTCTGGCTTGTATTTGTTTATGCCGTAAAGGCTCAAAAATGGCTTGTCTTTCAAAAAAATGATGACAGCACTCCCATCCACCAGCAGAATTTTTATGCCCTCAAATTCAGCACTTTCCACAATTCCGCCTATCGGAATGCTACAACCGAGTTCTTCTTCAACCTGCTTTATTATGCCGTCTGCGATTTTCTTCCTTATGGGATGTCTGTGCTTCAAAGACATATTATGCTGGCAGGAAAATTATTGGTGCCCTCCAGTCCGATGCCACAGGTTCATTCGGGTCCAGGGCAAGAGCAACGACAACTATGATGTAACTGCCTTTCTGCACATCGGAGAAATTGCAGGTAAAGCCGTCTGACGGAGTTGCATCCAGAACGCTATCCACCGTTTCTCTGGTGAATAAATTATAAAGGGTGAAATACGCAGTCAAAACATTGCTGCTGCTAACCGTATTTACCTCGATTGAATTGTATCCGACCATGACCGTCCACGAAGGTGTGTAAGCAGGTATTATTTTCCTCCCGTAAAAGTACAGCCCCCCGTCAGGCTGTGTTATGAGTATGTATGAATCTTTCTCTGAATTGGCAAGTCCCTGAAATATAGGGATAGCCAAAAGCAAAACAATCAAAACAGCAAACTTCTTCATAACCATCAAATGAGTAAGAAATATTTAGTTCTTTTCCCCCGTTACTTCTGGCTCGAAAACAACCTCGCTTTTTATAGAATTGGTCACAAGGCAGTATTTTTTGGCAAGTTTCAGAGCTTTCTCCAACTTTCTGACCTCGCTGCCTTTAACCTTGGACTTTATCACAACTTTTGTCATCATCTCCCTGCCATCTATTTCCTCGAGGGTGCTCTCACATTCGCATTCAAATGATTGAAAGTCTATGCCCATTTTTTTACATACTGTTTCAAATGTGAGCATCAGGCATGTGGCAATGCTTGCGGTGAATAAATCTTCGGGAGTGGCAAAACCCTCATACCCTCCGAATTCGGGCGGAGCCGAAAATTCCAATTCCATCCCATTGCTGCAACACAGCTTTCCCATTCTCTCTCCCGCATAAACAATCTTCGCATTGTAGGTATACATTTCATTCCCTGCCTCTTTTTGAGAGGTAATCTTTTATTGCCTCTTTCAGCCCATCGGATGCAAGATTCGAGCAGTGCATTTTTATCGGAGGGAGTCCATCAAGTTCCCTGGCAACATCATCCCTGCCGATTTTCATTGCTTCCTCTATGCTCTTTCCCTTTGCAAGTTCCGTAACCATGCTGCTTGTTGCGATAGCTGCCGCGCACCCAAAAGTTTCGAATTTCACATCTTCTATTTTTCCATCTTTGACCTTTATGTATATTTTCATTAAATCTCCGCATACCGGATTTCCGACCTCCCCCACGCCGTCTGCATCCTCTATTTTCCCCATGTTCCTGGGATTCCTGAAATGTTCTATAACCTTATCGCTGTACATTTTCACCTCTTCCATAACGGGGACATGGCTCTCAGCTTTTCCAGAATAGGGGGCAGAACTTCTATGACATAGTCTATCTCTTCCTCCGTGTTCTCTCTCCCGAGGGTGAGGCGCAGCGAGCCATGTGCCTGCACTTCATTTAATCCTATTGCCATAAGCACATGAGATGGCTTCAATTTTTTGGAGGAGCATGCAGAGCCAGTCGAGCCAGCGATACCCTTATCATCAAGGCTGAGAATGAGCGATTCACCCTCCACAGCTGCAAAGCGGAAATGGGCGTTGTTTGGCAATCTCTTTTCAGGGTGGCCGTTAAGGTATGACTCCTCTATTTCAAGAACGCTTTTTATCAGCTTGTCTCTGAGCCTTTGCATCCTTTTCATATCTTCTTCCATCCTTTTTTCTGCAAGTTCACACGCTTTGCCAAGACCCACTATACCAGGAACATTTTCTGTTGACGGACGCAGCCCTTTTTCATGCCCGCCGCCATGGATTATTGCCTCAATCTTTGTTCCTTTCTTTATGTAAAGCGCTCCGACTCCCTTCGGGCCATAAATTTTATGCGCAGATATGGAAAGCATGTCCATTCCGATGCGTTTGACATTCACGGGAATTTTCCCCACCGACTGGACTGCATCTGTATGGAATACAATTTCATTTTCTCTTGCTATTTTTGCTATCTCTTCGATGGGCTCTACCGTGCCGATTTCGTTGTTTGCGTGCATTATTGTGATTAAAATTGTGTCGTCCCTTATGGCATTTTCAACATCTTCAGGACTCACCATGCCGTATTTATCTACAGGCAGATATGTCACATCAAAACCTTTCTTTTCAAGATGCTGGCAGGTCGCCATAACCGCAGGGTGTTCTATCTGGCTGGTTATGATATGTCCCTTTCCTTTACGAAAAGCGATTCCCTTTATTGCTATGTTGTCGCTTTCTGTTCCGCCAGCCGTAAATATGATTTCCTCGCTTTCCGCACCTATGAGTTCCGCCACTCTCTCTCTGCTTCTTTCTATGGCATCCCTCGCCTCTCTTCCAAATGAATGGAGGGAGGAAGCATTTCCATATTTTTTGGTGAAATACGGCAGCATCTCTTCCAGAACTTTCTCATCAACAGGCGTGGTAGCCGCATGATCCAGATAAACCCTCATATCCTAATCACCTCTGCCCATATTTATCATTCTTTCGAGAGGAATCCTTGCTTTCTCAATAACATCATCGCTCAATTTCATTTCAGGGGTTAAGGTTTCGAGGCTTTTTAAAACTTTTTCAAGTGTAATTTTTTTCATGTTTGGACATATAGCATGCTCTATGCAATAAAATTCCTTCTCTGGCATCTCTTTTTTCAAACGGTAGCACATCTCCCTTTCTGTTGCAATTATGAATTCCCTTGCCCCTGAATTTCTGGCATGTTTTATCATCCCTCCTGTCGAATAAACGAAATCTGCGGCATCTACCACCTCTGGCCTGCATTCAGGATGCGCAATTATCTCCGCCCCGGGATGCTTTCTTTTTAGAAACATAACATCCTCTCTTTCAATTTTATGGTGGGTCGGACAAAAGCCGGGCCACAAAATCATATTTTTGTCATTTACAAAACGCTTTACATATTTTCCGAGATTGCTGTCGGGAATAAATATGATGTCTTTCTCTTCCATACTTTTTACGATTTTGACCGCATTTGCAGAAGTACAGCATATGCTGCTCACTGCCTTCACTTCTGCTGTTGTATTGACATAAGAAACTATTGCCGCATTTTTATGCCTGCTTTTCAATGCTTTTAGTTTTCCGATGTCTGCCATTGCAGCCATCGGGCATTTTGCCCCCGTATCAGGATGCAAAACAATTTTATCAGGATTAACAATTTTTGCGCTCTCTG
>JAGGSL010000163.1 GCA_021159125.1 Thermoplasmata archaeon | reverse complement strand
GACAAATTCGGGGGCTGCGGCTATGTAACAATGGCAAATCCCCTTGACATAACAGAGCCAGAAGTTCTTGACTCAGTGAGCTATCATTTTGAGAACAAAACAAGCTCTGTCGCGATACTGCCTGCTCAATCATTTCATGCATTGCTATCAGGGCAGTTTACAAAAACGCATACTTTTGTGGTGCCCGATGACTACAAATATGCAAGGATAAAGCTTGATTTGATAAATGAAAACTCCGAGAATGTGACAGAATTGGGAGACGGAATATTTCTGACGGTCACAAGTCCAGATGGCGATACATATGTCTATACTGCGACAGGGGCAGGAATACCTGAAGTTGACAGCAACAATGATATAATCACAGATAGAGTTCATTATGAGACCATAGTATACAACAAGCCAGGGGAATATTCAGCGACAGTTATAGGAAGATGGTTTGCATCTGTCGAAGGAAAATATGACCTCACGATTACAGTGGAGAAACTGGATAGTACAATAACGCCGACAATGAAAGCGCTTTCATCAATGTCGCCTTATCTGACCGCCTATCACAAAGGTATTGTATTTGCAAAGCCGGAGTTTGCATTTGCTGGCAATGAAAATATGTCGTCAGAAGGTGGCATATACCAGCCGGGGGACAATCCTGCGCTGATAGGGCCTTCAAATGAGCATACGCTTGCCGTCCATGATGAATTGAACGGCCTGCTTGCAAAAATAGCAAACATTTCATCAGACAATCTGGAGAAGTTGAGAGAGCATTACGTCAAAAATCCGATTTACATTGCAATAATGGCGGATCCAAATATGATTCCCATGTACTTCTACTACAATCCTGATAGTGCATACCTCATGGGATGGGGAGTGCCGAGCGATTATATATGGGGAGATATAGACCCGAGAGATGGAGATGTGGAAAACGATACATACACATACTACCCGTTTCAGGAAAATGCAGTTGGAAGAGTCACAGGCTATGATTCCGAGGATTGCAGCACTTTGATTGCGAGAACAATTTATTATGATAAAATCATTCAAATGCTCGGGGAATGGAAGAACAATGCAACTGTGCAGACCGGATGCGGCCTGGAATTCCAGAAGGTTCCTGTGCTGACCACCCTGGCAAATATGATAAGCGGAGGAGATGAGCCGACAAAATGGCCGACAGGGGAAAGTCTGTTCACAAATCTGCACATAACTCACGATCTGCAGGAGAGTGGATTCAACGTTAAAAATACATTCCTGCTCGAATCACAAAGAGAGGGTTTCAGCGATCTGAAGGATGTCGGAAGGAAATACATATTATTCCCGCGCATTCTCGAGGCGATGAGCGGTGAAAATGTGGTTCACGGAGGGGAAAATCAGAGGAACAGCAACATAATATTCACCTTCGCGCACGGCTTTTACTATCTTTATGAAGCAGGAGACATACTCATGGATGCGCGCGGCTTCCCGCCGTTTACGACCATGTCGAGATTTTATTACATGGGAAGCGGGCTTTCAAGTAAAGGAACATATGATGTCAGAAGCATTGTCAACTCCGAGTACAATCCATCTGTGCTTTTCGTGGAGAGCTGCATTGTTGGCAGGACTGACGGTCTGATGCCGCAAAATACGCTATCACAGGCATACATTCATGCAGGAATAAACGGAATGGTTGCTGCTACCCGTGTTACCGCAGATCCGGGCTACCTCGAGCCAGGGCTGATATTCAAAGGGTTCGGGGCAAAAGGATTTGTAAATGCCACACTGAATTTGAAGTTGAACGGCGAGTATCCTGACATGCACTTTGGCGCTGTCATAGCCCAGGACTTCATTCTGGATATGGCGTACGGAGACAATACAACAGGCATGGCTCTCAGAAATGCCAAGAATCTTTACCTGCCGAAGGATGCAAACAGCACTTTCATGTGGACGCCGCCGCTGCCGTTCACCACAGGTGAGGAAACAATTGACCGGATGATAGAGGAAAAGATGCCCCAGAGTATGAGCGAGGAGGGCAAATTCCTGGACAAGAAATATCACTGTCTGCATGAGTTCACCCTCTACGGAGACCCCGCATTCAATCCGTACCAGCCGTACAACGGTGATTGATAGCCACATTTTTATTCCCTGTGGCATTTCAATAGACAATGGACCCCTATGAATACTTCCGCCAGGAAATACTTTCGCTTGTAAAGGAAGCGGTAAGCAGCATATACGGAAAGCATAAGTTGGCATGGACGCTGGAGAAGCCTCTGGAGGAATTCGGCGATTTTGCATTTCCATGCTTCCAGCTTGCGCCTGTTGCGAAAAAAAGCCCTTCTCTCATTGCTTCCGAGATGGCAGAGTTTATAGAGCAGAATAAGGGCGAATGGATTGAAAAGGTGGAGGAAAAAGGCGGTTATGTGAACTTTTTCATCAACAAAAGAAAGCTTGCAGAGTTAACTCTTAAAAATGTATTTGAGGGGAGAGAAGAAAAGAAAAGAGAGAGGGTGATATTGGAGCATACGTCGGCAAATCCCAACGGGCCTCTGCATGTCGGAAGGGCGAGAAATCCGATAATAGGCGACACGCTTGCGAGAATATTCAGGTGGGGCGGTTATGATGTTGAAACGCAGTTCTATGTTGATGATATGGGCAAGCAGGTCGCAATCCTGCTGTGGGGGCTGAAAAATATTGATATGGAGGTTGAGGAAAAAAAAGAGGACCACCGCCTTGTAGCGTTCTACCAAAAAGCCTATGAGATGATGGAGAGGGACGAGAAAGTGAAGGAGGAAATAGGGCAGATCATAAAAAAATGTGAGGAGGGAGACGAAAAAACCCTTAATGAAATGAAAGAGGCATATGAAAAAGCGCTGGAAGGCATAGTGGAAAGCCTTGAAAGAATCAATATAAAAATAGACAGCTTCGTTGAGGAATCGAGATTTGTCATAGACGGAAGCGTGCAGTACGTCATAGAGGAATTGAAGAAATCGGAATTTGTGGGATATGAGGGAAATGCTCTTTACCTTGACATGGAGCACTTCGGAATTCATGGTAGAAACAAAAAATTCTTTTTGACAAGGGAGGACGGTACTTCTTTGTATGCCACAAGGGATATAGCATACCATCTGTGGAAGGGAAAAAGGGCTGATCTGCTGATAAATGTTCTCGGGGAGGACCACAAACTGGAAGCAAAGCTGGTGGAGGTAGCACTTAAAATTTTGGGGGCAAAGATTCCAGTAGCTGTGTTTTATTCATTTGTCTCGCTGCCAGAGGGAAAAATGTCCACACGGCGGGGGCGTGTCGTTTATCTGGATGATTTAATCGATGAGGCGGTTGAAAGGGCATATGATGAGGTCAGGAAAAGAAGGGAATTGGATGATGCAAAAGCAAGGTTTATTGCCGAAAAGGTGGGAACAGGGGCCATAAGATATAACATTATAAAGGTCAATCCAGAAAAAGCAATAACATTCAGATGGGAAGAGGCTTTGAATTTTGAGGGAGAATCTGCACCTTTCATACAATATGCCCATGCAAGATGCTGTTCAATAATGAAAAAAGCAGGATATACAGAAACAAAGCCCGGGGAAATAGATTGTTCTAATTACACTCACCCTCAGGAAATAAATTTGATAAAAATCATTGCTTCCTTTCCCGGAGTTATAAAAAGATGCCAGAATGAATTCAATCCTGCATACCTTGCAGAATATGCACATAAACTTGCTTCTTCATTCAACGCCTTTTACCGCGACTGCCAGGTTGTGGGCAGCGAAAAGGAAAGAGAGAGGCTTGCCATTGTTCATGCAACCCGGCAGACATTGAAAAATGCGCTCACCCTGCTTGGGATAGAAGCGCTTGAGGAAATGTAAGCTATGGAGATTTCCTGCTCATTGTTCTCGGAAACGGTATTGCATCTTTTATGTTGTCCAGTTTGCAGATCCATGCCAACGTGCGTTCGACCCCCAGCCCGTAACCCGAATGAGGGACAGAGCCGTAGCGGCGCAGGTCAAGATACCACTCGTATTTGCTCACATCCTCTCCCTGCTTTTTAAGTGACTCAACCAATTCATTTATGTCTGTGGAACGCTGGCTTCCGCCTACAATTTCTCCGTATCCTTCGGGGGCCAGCATATCAAAACATAGTGCCTCGTCAGGATGCTCAGGGTCGCTGGGTTTGTAAAACGCCATTGCTTCTTTGGGGTAGTGGGTTACAACCACAGGCGTATCGAAATGCTTCATGAGTCTCTGCTCCTCTATCGTTCGCAGGTCTTTCCCGAACGGAACCTCCATACCGTCCTTTTTGAGTATTTCAAGGGCTTCCCTGTATTTTATTGTGGGCCATTGCTTGTCGAGCATTTTTTTCAGTGCTTCAGGGTCTCTCCCCAAAAAGCGCAAGTCTTCTTCGTGTTCTTCCAGTATTTTTTTAATGATGAACTTTACCTCTTTCTTTGCAAATTCAGTTACATCATTCAAATCAAACCATGCTGCTTCCATTTCCGCCATCCAGAATTCGCTCAGATGCCTGCTCGTTTTGGAGCGCTCCGCCCTGAATGTCGGGGCAACGTCATAAACTCTTTCCAGAGCAAAAATCGCTGCCTCTGCATATAACTGCCATGATTGAGAGAGGTATGTTTTGTCCTCATAATAATTCACTTCAAAAAGAGTGGCGCCGCCCTCGCACTGGCTGGGTTGCAGTATCGGCGGATGAAATTCATAGAAACCGTGGCTTCGGAAAAATTCATGGATTGCCCCTGTAAGTGTGCTTCTTATTTTGAGTATGGTGGTGAGTTTCCTGCTCCTGAGCCAGAGATGGCGGTTGTCAAGCAGAAATTCCATGCTCTGGTCTTTGGTTATGGGAAAATCTTCCGCAAAATGAATTACATGAAATGAGGCGGCATGTATCTCCCTGCCGCCTGGCGCCCTCTCGTCCTCATGGATTGTGCCTTCAATTTCAACAGATGACTCTATCAGGGCTTTTCTTGCCGAGTTGAAGTCCTCGTCGGGCAGTTTTCCTTTTTCGACAATAACCTGGATAATGCCGCTTTCGTCTCTTACCGTGACAAAGGCGAGCTTTCCGCTACTCCTTGTTCGATAAATCCAGCCCCTGACTTTTGCTTTCTCGCCTTCGCTTTTTTTCAGCGCTTCTGAAATTTTTTGGTAGTCCTGCATTGAAGGGAGAATGTGCTCAGGAATAAAGATTTTTTGCTGGGGAAAAAGTATTTACTTTCATTCTTATAATGGTGTATGCCTCACGTATATTCACATTCTCGCATCTCGACTTTTGAGAATTGCCCGCTGAAATTTAAGTACAGATATGTGGAAAAAATAAAGTCAACGAGGGGAAACATCGAGGCGTTCATGGGAAGCAGGGTCCATGAAACTTTTGAAAAGCTGTACAAGGACAAAATGTTCCATAAAGTGTGTGAGCTTGAAGAACTGTTAGATTTCTACAATCAGAGATGGGAAAAGGAAATGGACGACAGCATTTTTGTCGTCAAGGAGGAATACAGCCCTGAAAACTACCGCAGGATGGGAGAGGAATATATCAAGAGTTATTATGAAAAATACAAGCCCTTTGATGACGGAAAGACAATAGCATTGGAGAAAATGGTTATCCTGCCTCTGGACGGAACCCCGTACAAATTGAAGGGCATAATAGACCGCCTTTCTGAAAGAGACGGGGTTTATGAGATACATGATTACAAAACTTCTCTCACGCTTCCAACAAAGGAAGAGGTTGAGAACGACCGTCAGCTTTCCCTGTATGCACTTGCCGTAAAGGACATGTACGATGATGCAGATGACATCGAGCTGATATGGCACTATGTCGCTTTCAATAAGGAACTGAGGATAAAAAAAGATGATGAAGCCCTTCAAAAAATCAAGGAAGATACAATAAAAAAAATAATCGAGATAGAGAAGGCGATAGAAGAAGACGATTTTTATCCCAGAAAATCTGCGCTCTGCCCTTACTGCGAATACCAGGAGATATGCCCCCTTTTCAAGCACAAGCATGTGGTAGATAAACTGCCGCCGGAGGAGGCAAGGTGGGAGGACGGCCATGCCCTGGTTAACAGATACTGGGAAGTGGAAAGTAAAATAAAGGAGCTGGAGAAAATCAAGGAGGAGCTGAAGGAAAAAATAGTTCAATATGCATTGAGAAACAAAGTGCAGTACGTTTACGGGAGCGAGAAAATCGCAAACGTGAAAATATACGAAAACCCGTGGTTCCCCGAATCGAAAGACCCGAGGAGGGAAGAAATGGAAGAGCTGCTTAAAAAAGAAGGAATTTACAGAAATTTTACGAGACTGGACACAATAGCGCTTTCAAACGCATACAAGAACGATGAACTTCCCCCGGTTATCAAAGAAAAACTGGAAAAATATGTGCAGATAAAAAAGGTTACAAGAATTTATCTGAGAAAAACGGAAAGGGAGGAATGAGTTACTTCCTAAATTCTTTCATAAGAAGGTTTGCAGAGTCAGCGGCGCAATTTATTCCGACTCCTTTGGCATTCGTGGAGTCGCCCACGATAAAGAAATTTTTTACGGGAGTGCTGACAGCCGGTTTTTCATTGTCAATTGTCTTTGCAACGCCGTCAAGGTGCCATATTACGGGATATATGCACCAGTCCATTTTTTTCTCGTAGCGGGGCACAAGTTTTTCCATGTATTTGTCAAGTATCGTTCTCAGCATCCCAACCTTTTTCATGTTTTTTGCCTCGTCAGGAGTGCATATAACATATGCCTGCACCATGTATTTGCCCGGCGGGGACATTCCTGATTCCGGGCTTGCCATTTTAAAATCAACCATGCCCACCGCATCGTTTCCTTCAACATCTGCATTCCTCTCTATGAACACGAATGCTTTTCCGATGAGATTTTCATTCAACTCGTTAAGGGCATAGTATGCACATACGCTTCCGCTTCCTTCAAGATTTTTTACTTTTTCCGCCCATTCACGGGGAAATTCTCTCTCATCTGCAATTGAAAATGTGTCCTGTACCGGAAGGCTTGAAATAATTACATCGTAATATTTCTCATGTCCTGCAGAAATGCCTGATGCTTTTCCATTTTCTATAATCACCTTGTCCACTTTTTGGTGTATGATTTTTCCTCCATTGTTTTCAATCCATGATGCAAAGTTTTTTGCGATGCTGTTCAATCCGCCTGCAGGATATGACACGGGATGGGAGCCCATCAACTCGCGCTGCGCCCAGAATGTCTCGCCTGTCGATATTCTGCTTAAATCATTGACTGTTGTTATCAGGCGGGGGAAAAGCTCGAGAGTGAGCTTCATTTTTCCCTTTCCGTATTTTTTTATTGTCTCCTCCATGGAAACGCTTTCAAGAGCCTTTATTGTCTCTTTTCTTGAAAAAAGAAGCTGGAGAATGCGGGGCAGCATCTTCAGTTTGTCGCCTGCGGAGAGATAGGGATAATCTATCTTTTCTCCGATAAAGCCTATGCGGGAGCCGACAATGTCCTGCTTTATGCCAAGAGATGATAGAATGCGGAGAGGGGATGCATTCTCTCCTCCCCCAATTAGATGAAAACCAAGGTCTATTTTGTAATCTCCAATGAGCCCATCAAAAATTTCTTTGAGGGATGGCTCTGCAAACGGCACGTACATGTCAAATCTTTTGAGAAGGCGGGTATATTCTTCATAGGATATCCTGTTGTCTATCGTCAGAGCTCTGCCCCCGAGCATTCCCTCCTTTTCATAGATATCGACCTCATACCCTTCTTTGGTCAGAAGGGCGGCGGATGCAAGTCCTGCAACACCTGCTCCTATGACACATACCTTCATTTTCACATCTCCGGCTGGAAAACTTTTGTTCCTGTAAGGGGGGTGAATGCGATATACCATGCAATTGGCAGAAATGCAAGAATGAGGCCGCCCGCAATGCCTATCAAACTCATGAGCATGACAGGAACGACTGCATATCTTAAAAATGTGGCGCCTGCTATGAGCTTCCTTATCTTCTTTCTGTCAAATTTTTTCAATGTGACGAGCTTTATCTCGATGTAAAGAACTCCTGCAAGCATCACGACAAGAAAGGCGAGCTGCCAGTAATAATATTTCATGCCGTAAACGAACGGAATGAAAACAAGTATGGCTGAAAAAATGCGTATCGCCACGCCGAACGATGCAAAAGTTGCAGGGATGTGAACATTCTTTCCCTGAACTTTCACTCCTGATGAGAGAGCAAGATTTTTCACTCCCATGAGATAATCGTGGTCTGCATCCTTTATTCCGCCCTCAACAGCATTCATATGCAATGTCTGGTTGAACGTGAGAAGGAAAATCACCCATGTTAGTATGCCTATTCTGCTGTCTGCAACTGCAAGCGCACCATATAAAAAAACAAAGGACATGGAAATTGCAACAAAAAAGTCAGAGCCAGGTATTTTCTTCCCGTACAAATCATAAATGCTGCCCAGGACAGCTGCAAGAACAAGAGAAAGCACGGCTGCAAATTTGAAGTCATCGAGCTCTTTCCCGTGCCAGAGAAGGAATGCAAAGAAGAATGAGAATATCATTGTAAAAAGACAAACTGCAACAGCGTTTTTTCTTGAGATTGCTCCTTTCACAAGCGGCTTGTTTTTCAACTCCTTGACAAGCCCGTCGAGTTCAACATCGGCATAATCATTCAGCGCAAATCCGTAAATTGCAGATAGGGCGCCGACAAGAAAGAGTATTGAAAGGACGTTCATGTCATAAACCCCGACGGAAATCGCCCCGAAGACAGGAGGTATTGCCAGCCCCCCAAGCCCTGGCAGACGCAAAAACTTGATGTAATCAGCTAATGTGGCCCGCATATAAGATTGTAAAAGGTAAGCATATTTTAGGGTTTCTGAAACTGCAAGTTATATAAATCGGCTGCACATATTGATTCGTGAAGGAGGGGTAAAGTGAAGACACTTGCAAAATATCTCCTGGCAATGGTGATGGCAATCGCATTCACCATCCCTTCATACGGAATGAACAGCAGTATGAGTTTTCACTCTGCATGCCCAGCACATGAAATCGGGGAGGCGGCATACGGTGGCTGGCTGGAGGAAAAGGACGGGGTGAAAATTCTTCATGTTAGCGGCTCGAATT
>JAGGSL010000048.1 GCA_021159125.1 Thermoplasmata archaeon | reverse complement strand
TGTTAGAGCATTGTCCTGTATGCGACCGCCCTGGTCCTGTTCTTGAGCCGGAGGTAAAGAGAATGGCAGGAGAGGAGATAAGAGGATGTGCAGAAGAGATGAGAAAAATGCTTCTGAGTGATTTAAAGGAGGTGAGCAAGTAAATGTTTAAGAAATTGAGAGAAATAAAGGAGAAGGGCTACATAATACCCTGGAAGATGTTCAAAATCGTTATACGGACAGTTCCCGCACTTTTGAAAGCTTTGATAAAACACCCGATATTGATAATAAAAGCTAACAGAGCTGCAAAAAAATATCTGAAAAATATGAAAACGCAGGAACTGCCATACAGAATTCCGGAATACGAGGAAGGCATGCCATATAACAAATCCAATGAAAGATATCTGAGGCCAACCCATTTTTGCGAATCAGATGCACCTGAGATAATAGCGCTTGCAAATGAACTCGGCGCGTTCAAAAAGTCAGACAGAGAGTATGCTGAAGCGGTGTTTGAATTTGTTAAGAATAACATAAAACTGTCATTTGTAGGGCTTGACGGAGCAGTTGCTACATTGAAGAGGGGAAGTGGGACATGCCTCCACCAGCTTTCTCTTTTCGCCGCACTTTGCAGAGCAGGTGGTTTGCCAGCCAGATACAGGCTATACAGCCTTGCCCTTATCGAATCAATGTATGACTCCATGGTAGGTGTATCTCCTGTTGTAAAGGACTGGTATGATGCATTCGGAACTTTCATGCTTCATGGGACTGCCGAAGTTCTGATTGATGGAGAATGGGTTGTGGCAGACCCGACATTCACTCCTGAATATGAGGTGGCGATGGGTGTCCCACTGGCAAAACTTGGCGATGATCCGACAGGCATGTGGAACTATCCTGTAGAAGGAACTATGATGTTGCTTGAAGGGTTGCCTTACGGCGCAGGGGCAGTATGGAATGCTCTGGTAAACTGGATTGCAAAGGGAGAGGTGCTGAAAATAAACATGAGTATCGAAGAAGGACGAAAAAGAGGGCGCAAAATGCTCGAAGAAATCAAAGAGGGGGGCAGGTATGACATGGAAGTCAGAAAGTCGTATAAAGCGAAAATGCCCAAGGTAACGCTTGAACGCTCGCCTCAACTTGTGTTTGAGTCATAGACCTGCAAAAATCCGAAAGTTAAATATAGTAATAACAACTATACTCTCTATGGGAAGGATAGGCTGGTAGTTGTTAGAGTGCATCCCATCCCCTCCTAGATGCTCTTTTTTTGCCTATCCTCCCTTCTACTCAATAAGTTTAAAAGTTATTTCTGGTTAATGCAGCGGTAGCATGAATGAGAAGGAACTGTCAGATGCCATCGCAGAGCTTATAAAAATAGCTTCGACAGAACTTCCTGCAGATGTGGTAAATGCGTTGAGGAAGGCGAGGGAAAACGAGGTTGAGCCGGCAAGGACACAGCTATCTGCAATATTGAAAAATATTGAGCTTGCAGATAATGAGAAAAAACCCATCTGCCAGGACACAGGTACTCAAACATTTTTTGTAAAGGTCGGAGCAGATTTTCCTTACATTGGGCTCATCAAAAAGAGCATAGAGGAAGGGGTGAAAAAAGCAACAGAAGAAATACCCCTGAGGGGTAATGCTGTCGATATAATAAGCGGAAAAACTTCCGGCAATGTCGGAATGCACATACCATATATCCACTGGGAAATATGCGAAGGAAATGAATGCGAAATCATAGCATTTCCCAAGGGAGGCGGCTCTGAGAACATGTCTGCACTGAAGATGCTCAAACCTTCCGAGGGAATGAAGGGCGTCAAAAAATTCATATTGGAACAGGTAGTTCGTGCCGGAGGAAATCCATGCCCGCCGACTGTTGTCGGCGTCGGGATAGGCGGGGGGGCGGATATTGCTATGGAGATTGCAAAACGCTCCCTGTTGCGCCCTGTTGGAAAGAGAAGTGAAATAAAGGAGATTGCAGAAATAGAGGAAGAGCTGATTGACGCAATAAATTCAACAGGGATAGGCCCGATGGGGTTGGGGGGAAATACAACTGTTCTTGATGTCCACATAGAGGTAGCTGCGCGTCATCCTGCTTCCCTGCCTGTGGGTGTTGTGGTTCAATGCTGGGCTGATAGAAAGGCAGGCATGAAAATAAATGCCGAGGGTGAGATAAAATGGAATACGATTTGAGGACGCCTCTTGGCGAAGAAGTAAGAAAGCTGAAGGCTGGCGACAAAGTTTATTTGAACGGGACAGTGGTGACAGCGAGAGATAAAGCGCATGAGAGGGCGATGGGAGAGGAGATTCCTTTTCTTTCAGGCTCTGCGATATATCACTGCGGGCCCTTAATGAGGAAGAACGGGGAATGGGAGGTTATAGCTGCAGGACCGACAACAAGCAGCAGAATGGAAGCATTTGGACACGAGTTCATCAAAAAATTTGGAGTGAAGATGATCATAGGCAAAGGAGGCATGGGAGAAAAAACTGCAGAAGCATGCAAGGAGCATGGGGCAGTGTATTGCGCATTCACAGGAGGGGCTGCAGTTCTCGCTGCAAAGTCAATAAAGCGTGTCAGAGACGTATTCTGGTTAGAAGAGCTTGGGATGACAGAAGCAATGTGGGTCTTTGAGGTTGAAGAATTCGGCCCGCTGGTGGTGACAATAGACAGCCATGGAAATAATCTGACAGAGGAAATCAAGAAAAGGGCGGAAGAAAAATTGAAGGACATGGAGTTCTAAGCAATCTCATCTAAAAATGTATATACGCAATTTCCATTGCTTTTAAGTGATTGAAATGGCAGATGAATCTGAAAAAATAACCAAGGAAGAGCTGATTGAAAAAGCAAAGAAGCCAGGGAAGGATGCAATGAAACTCCACCCTTTTTATAGGGGCAAAGTGGAGATTTCCCCGAAATGCGTTATCAGGGATTTGAACGATTTTGGGATATGGTATACGCCAGGAGTGGCTGAGCCCTGCAGGGACATCGCTAAAAACCCGGAGAAGGTTTTCGAGCATACCAACAAGGCGAATTTTGTTGCTGTCATAAGCGACGGGACAAGAGTTCTCGGCCTGGGAGACATAGGCCCTCATGCGGGGCTGCCCGTCATGGAAGGAAAGGCACTGCTTTTCAAATATCTTGGCGGGGTGGACGCATTTCCAATCATGATAAACACCAAAGACCCTGACGAGTTAATACAGGCTGTTAAATGGATAACTCCCACATTTGGGGGAATAAATCTCGAAGACATTTCATCCCCGAAGTGCTTCTACATTCTTGATAGACTTAGAAATGAGGTAGAGATACCCGTATGGCACGACGACCAGCAGGGTACAGCCGCAATAACACTCGCAGGAGTCATCAACGGACTGAAAATAGTCGGGAAGGACATGAAAGATGCATTGTTCTCCGTAATAGGTACAGGAGCAGCCAACGTATGCCTTATCCGCACATTGATAAAAGCAGGCGTTCCGGCCAGAAATATAATCGCTGTTGACTCGAAAGGCATACTCCATCCCGAAAGGGGGGACATTGAAACATTGAAAGAAAAAAATCCTTACAAATATGATATTGCGATGAAGACGAACGGGGAGGGGCGGCAGGGCGGAATCGCAGAGGCAATGAAAGACACGGACGTGTGCATAGCTGCATCAAAACCCGGGCCAGGAACCATAAAGAAGGAATGGGCTGCCGGGATGAATGATGATGCTGTCATGATTGCTGCGGCAAACCCTGTGCCAGAGATATGGCCCTGGGAGGCGAAGGAAGCAGGCGTTCGCATATTTGGAACGGGAAGGAGTGATTTCCCAAATCAGGTGAACAACAGTCTGGGCTTTCCCGGCATATTCCGCGGCACGCTTGATGTGATGGCAAAGACGATAACGGATGAGATGCACATTGCGGCAGCATACGCAATAGCGGAAGTTGCAGAAAGAAAAGGGTTGAGCGAGGAATATATAGTGCCAACAATGGATGACTGGGAAGTATTTCCGTATGAAGCTACAGCAGTTGCAATGAAGGCAATAGAGCAGGGAATTGCAAGGAAAAAGCTGAGCAGGCAGGAGATTTATGAAAATGCTGAGAGAATAATAAAGAAGGCCAGGGAGCAGACAAAACATTTGATGAAAGAAGGCTTCATACCTCCGCCCCCTGAGTGAAATGAATTTGGAAAAGGCGATAAAGCAAACAGCAGAAGGCAGAAATTTCCTGCAGGATATGATGAGTGGAGGGAGTGCATTGTTGTGGAGACATCTGCTCAGCCCGTTCAAGGAAAGGCAAACAAGGAGATTATGGAAATGGTAAGGAGATTCTTTGACTTGAAAGGGAATGAAATCGATATTGCATACGGTAGTAAAAGCAGTGAGAAGGGGTTGTTTTTAAAAAGAGATAAAGGTTATATAATAAAGAAGATAGAAAATGAATTATGAAGAGAGTCTGGATATCATTGAAGAAATAATGCGAAAGTTAAGAGTGATGAATGAATCAGTGCCCATAATAGTTGAAGGGGAAAAGGATGTGGATGCTCTTCGCCGGCTCGGAATGGAAGGGGAGATTTTAACAATCCATTCAGGAAAAAAGCTGGTGGATTTCTGCGATATGGTAGCATCACAGCATAGTGAAGTAATTATCCTTACAGATTGGGACAAAAAAGGGGGAAGACTTTCAAATATTATTGAGCAGAATCTCGGAGGCAGGACTAAATGCATCATGGAGTTCAGAGCAATGTTTGCAAAAAACATGATGGTTAGAAATGTTGAGAGTATGCCCTCCTATATAAAGCATGTGAAGATAAGAATAGAAAAGGGAAATCATGAGTAAGTTTACATCAGAACAGGGCGGAAATATGAATAAAAAAATACTGGCAATATGCCTTACTTCATCCATGCTGATGCTTTCACTGCCCCTTGCTTATAGCAGTGAAGAAGCATTGCTCAATTCACAATCTGAAATAGCAGACATGATTCAACAAATCAATGAGTCTACTCTGAAAAAACATGTGCAGACAATACAGGATTTTGGGCCCCATCCTACAGGCTCAGAAGCGTGCAATGAAGTAAGAGATTATATTTATAGCGAGCTAAAGAGCATGAATCTGTCTGTCAGATACGACAACTGGAGTTTTGAGGGAAGAAGCGGAAAAAACATCGAGGGAACATTGATAGGGAAAAGTTCGCCCAACAGAATTGTCATTGTTTGCGCCCATTACGACAGTGTGTTTATATCCCCTGGCGCAGATGATGACGGTTCCGGTGTTTCTGCGGTTCTCACAATCGCAAAAGTCATGAGTCAGCACACGTTCAATTCAACTGTAAAATTTGTGCTATTTTCCGGGGAGGAACAGGGCAGACTGGGCAGCCACGAGTATGCAAAGGAAGCATATGAAAACGGAGAGGATATCGCAGGCGTTATCACCCTCGATGGCATTGGATATGCAGTTTCGTCCGAAGACGGGAGTAAAGTAAAAAATCTTGTGTGCAATGAATCTTCATGGATAGCCGACATCAGCCATAAAATCAACGAATTGTACGGCGAATACATTGGTCTTGATATAATACGCCTTCCGAACGAGCCTATAAGCGACCACCAGTCATTTTTGGATTACGGTTATGATGCCAGCTATTTTCTTGAATACACGCTTGACCCATATTATCATACCTCCGAAGACAGAATTGAATACATGAACATGAGTTATCTTGAAAAGGTAAGCAGATTGGCTATGGGCACACTTGCCTATATGGCAAATTCAAAACATCATGTCTCTGCTGATGATTTGAAAATAAAGGTTAAAGGAACCATACTCTCTTATCCTTCGCAGCTCACCGTATGTATTGAAAACAACAGATATGAAGAGGACACTGCAAATCTTACCATACATGTATACATGAAAAACATTTTTACCGGAGATTACGTGAAGGGACCGTACAACACCACGTGCAACTGGACTTTTTTAAAGGAGGTGAGTGATTATTGGGAATTCAAAATCGCATCCCGCTCGTACAGTCTTCAATTTTTTGTTCTGGATATCAGCGTTGACGGTTTCAATGATGATGTGGGGTTGCATAAAGAAATAAAAACTTATGGAATTACATTCTCAACATTCATAATAATTATTCCGGTGTTATGAAGCAGGCAGGCAGTATCACAATGTGAATGCGTTGCCTACGGTTAAAAATCACCCCATTTCAGTACAGGATTGCGAGCTGCAAGCGCCTCGTCAACCCTGCCTATCGGAGCATTTGAGGGGGCATTTCTCACCAGTTCTGCATCTTCCTCTGCAATTATGTTCATTATTTCCGCGTATTTGTCAAGAGCATCCATACTCTCACTCTCTGTTGGCTCTATCATCATCGCTTCCTCCACAATAAGCGGGAAATATATTGTCGGGGGATGCAATCCGTAGTCGAGAAGGCGTTTCGCAACATCCAGTGCTCTTATTCCTCTCTCCTTCAAATTTTTTGCCGAGACAACGAACTCGTGCATCCTGCTGCCTCCAAACGGCAGTGTATAGTGCTTTCCAACCACTTTTGACATGAGATAATTTGAATTCAGCACTGCCCTTTCGGTTGCCTCCTTCAAACCGTCGGAACCTTTCATCAAAATGTAGGCATATGCTTTCAGAAGCACTGGAAAGTTGCCGTAAAAATTTGAAACTTTTCCTATTGAATGTCTGCTGCTGTAATCGAAGTGATATGTTTCCCCCTCCTTAACAACTCTCGGAACTGGCAAAAATTTTTCCAGTTCTGCTTTCACGCCGACAGGCCCTGCGCCCGGCCCGCCCCCGCCATGCGGCGTCGCAAATGTTTTATGCAGATTGAGATGGACGATATCGAAGCCCATGTCTCCGGGGCGTGCTTTTCCCATTATTGCATTCAGATTCGCTCCGTCATAGTAAAGGAGCGCTCCGACTTTTCTGACCTCTTTGGATATTTCGAGAATGTCCTTTTCAAATATGCCAAGCGTGTTGGGATTTGTAAGCATAAATGCAGCGGTGTTTTTGGATAGGGCAGAACGCAGAGCATCTATGTCAACCCTGCCATCTTTTGATGGGATCTCTACAACCTCAAATCCTGCCATTCTTGCAGATGCGGGATTTGTTCCATGGGCTGAGTCAGGAACAATGACTTCTTTCCTTTCCTCTCCGTTGCTTTCATGATATGCCCTTACAATAAGCATCCCTGTGAACTCGCCATGAGCTCCTGCAATGGGCTGCAGGGAGAATGCATCCATGCCTGTTATTTTGCACAGCGCTTCCTCCAGATTGTGCATTATCTCCAGGGAGCCCTGCACTGTTGTTTCATCCTGACGGGGATGGATATGCTCCACTTTA
The DNA here is from genome assembly GCA_021159125.1 of Thermoplasmata archaeon. Lineage (GTDB taxonomy): Archaea > Thermoplasmatota > E2 > UBA202 > DSCA01 > VBQP01. The sequence continues at coordinate 1,844 of JAGGSL010000048.1, read as the reverse complement.
TCGCTTCTTGCCACTTCCTCGAGCAGCTTTGGGTTGTATTTCATTGTGCATGAACCGAGAGGATAGATGCCCGTATCTACACCATAATTCATCTGACTGAGATGGATGAAATGCTTGACGACATCTCTCTCGCTCAACGATGGCAGATTCAGCTTCTCTCTCCTTATTTTATCAGAAATTTTGATTTCAACATCCCTTGCTTTCCTCTCCTCTATTTCGTTAAGCAGCGGCTCGTCGTAGTTTGCCATCCTATACATCGTTTATCGCCTCCCTGGTCATCTCAACCATTCTGTCTATCGTTTCCTTTGTATGCATTTCGGTAACTCCATAAAGCAATCCATTTCTCAATTCGGGAAAGTGCTGCCCCAGCATGAAGGCGCCGTGAATTCCATTTTTGAGAAGCTTTTCATTCAGCGCTTCTGCATCAACTGGCGGGATGGCGACAAATTCATTGAAGAAATTTCTGCTGAAAGGCGTTTCAAATCCAATGGATGAAAGCTTACTTGCAACATATTTTGCATTTTCCATGTTTTTTATAGCAACACTTCTCAATCCGTCACGCCCCATTATTGCAACGTAGGAAACAAATGCAATTGCGCACAGTGCCTCATTTGAACATATATTGCTTGTCGCTTTTCCCCTTCTTATGTGTTGCTCCCTTGTCTGGAGTGTCATGCAGAACGCCCTTTTTCCGTTTTTATCTACAGTAGCACCAATTATCCTGCCGGGCATTTGACGAATATGTTCCTTCCTGCAGGAAAAAATGCCGAGGCGTGAGCCACCGAAATTCATAGGATTCCCCATCCATCCGTCGCCTATGACAATATCCGCCCCGTATTCTGACGGGGGCTTTACTATTGAAAGAAGGAGGGGGTCAACGCCCATTACAACCATCGCCCCTGTTTTTTCCTTCATTTCATTTATTTCATCTATCCTGTCCTCAATTATGCCAAAAAAATTCGGATTTTCGAGATAAATGCCTGCCACCTCTCCATTGCCGTACTTTTCCAATGCGGAAATATCTGCTCTTCCCTCTCTGTCATACGGAATCTCCTCCACTTTTATTCCTGCATTTTTTGCATAATTTGCAAGCACGCTTTTCTTTTCCCATGAAATGTTTTTAGGTATGATAAAAACATCTTTTCTGCTCACCCTTTTTGACATACGGGCTGCCTCGCCGAGTGCTGTCGCAGCATCATACATTGATATGTTCGCAACATCCATGCCTGTAAGCTCGCATATGACCGACTGATACTCAAACATTGACTGAAGCATCCCCTGGGAAAATTCCGGCTGGTATGGTGTATAAGATGTATAAAACTCACTCCTTGAAACAATGTGCCTGACGGCAGGCGGTACATAATGCGGCTTTATCCCTCCTCCAAGAAAGGAGGGCATGTCTTCAAAAGATTTATTTTTTTTAAGTATGCTGACTATTTCCCTCTCAACCTCAATTTCCTCCTTTCCAGGAGGGATATCTATTCCATCAATCCTTATTTCTTCGGGTATGTCATCAAATAATTCATCTATATTTTCTATGCCGAGTTTTTCCATCAGCTTTTTCATGTTATTTCTTGAATTCCGTGTACCCGCACTTCCCGCAGCTGTAGCGGTCGGCATGTTCTGCCATGAATACCCCTTCGCCGCACTTGGGGCATGTCTTCCTCTTCCTTACAAGCTGATTATCTTTAATCTCATACAGTTCTCTTTTTTCCATTTACTCACCCTCTGCTTTTTCCTTTTTCCCGCCATCATCTTTTGTCTCTGGTGTTGATTCTGGCTGGCTTTTCTCACCCTTTGCTCCGCTCTCTGTCTTTGCCTCTTCTGCAGGCTTCTCCTCTTTT
>JAGGSL010000064.1 GCA_021159125.1 Thermoplasmata archaeon | reverse complement strand
CAGTGCCAAACTCTCCCATTTTTCTATGCTTTTTCTCGTCTTTCTGCGGGTGCGTTCAAAAATACGAGTCATCAATTTGTCCCAGAATTTCCATTTCCTTAAAAACCTCTCTACCGGCCCAAGGAATTTCAGTATGAACGGAACCGGGAGAAAATTGGCTGCCACTATGAGAGGTATTGAAGCATAAGGATTTAATTTGTATATGCCTATAGCGAGAGGGATTGCGCCTCTCAACTCGGATATTGGAAGCATGGCAAGCATCACAACCCACAACCATTGCATTGTTCCATTCATAATATCATGTCTCCCATTCCTTTGCTGCCCGTAAATTCTCCGTTCTCCACTATCATCTCGCCCCTCAAAAATACATGGGTCGGGTATATTCCGCTCCAGCCCTCGTAACTGCTCCACCCGCACTTTGAATATGGCTCTATTTTCCTTTCCTTAAAGTCTATCACAATCAGGTCAGCATCTCTGCCTTTCTCTATCTCTCCTTTGTTTATGCCAAATGTCCTGGCAGGATTTCTGCACATCCATCTGTGAACCATGGATAAGTCTATGTGCCCCCTCTTCACCTCTTCCATCATAAGCGGAAGGGATGAATCTACTCCTGGCATTCCAGAAGGAGCTGCCGGAAAATCCTCCTTTTCTTCCAGCAAATGAGGAGCATGGTCCGATTCAATGACTCCGTCAAATCCATGCCTCACTGCCCCAAAGAGTTTCATTCTTTCTTCTTCATGCCTGAGCGGAGGGTTTACCTTTCCCATCGCTTCATACCTGAATTTTGATGATGTTGAGAAAAAAATGTGATGAGGTGTTACGCCCATGCTTGCACCGCTTCCTTTTAGGACATCTATGGATCGGGACGAGGAAACATGACATATGTGAATTTTGGTGCCTACCCCTCTGTTAATTTCCATGATTTTTTTGATTTCCTCTATCTCGCATCTAACAGGTCTGTTTCTTTCATGTTCCGAAAGGTTGCGGGCTTCATTGCGTTTTATGCAATCAGGGCTTTCTGCGTGAACAGCGAGTATTCTTCCACTCTCTTTCACTTTTTGCAGCACATATTCCATCTTTCCAATAGGGACAAACATTTCGTTGTCTCCCGAGAGGTACATCTTGAATGCTTTGCACTTCTGCGCCATGGCAGGTATATCGCTGTCCTCGCCTATGCCCCCATATAGGGCAAAGTCGATGCACGCCTTATTTTTTACTGTCTTTATCTTCCTCTCCAGGGCATCGCTGTCCATCGCCGGCGGTTTGTTATTTGGCATGTCCATCACAAATGTTATGCCGCCCATGGCTGCAGCCCTTGTACCTGTAAAAAAATCCTCCTTTTCAGTCTGCCCTGGCTCCCTGAAATGCACATGCACGTCCAGCCCTGCAGGAAAAATCAGTTTTTCCCCGAAGTCAAAATGACTCTCTCCTTCCAAAATTTTTTTTATTGAGACAATTCTGCCTTCATCTATGCCCACACATCCCTTCTTTATTTCGCCATCAATGAATAAATTTCCCTCGATTACAATATCCATTCCAATATGTATCTGCCCTCACTATAATTTTCTTTTCATTTGAAAGGAAGGGGCATCAGCTCAATGCCGAAAAGGGAGATGAGCCATTCATTGATTCTTTCAAGGAGTGATAATGCATCATATGCTTTGGGTGCTCTTACACGCAGCGGCTCAGACCAGTCGCTCTCCGCCCCGTTCACATCCTTTGCCTTCACTTTGATGTTATAATATCCCCGTTTTTCCCACGAATGGGATGCACTCACTTCCTGTCCTGAATCATACGGTCCAAGCCACTCACTCATGCTTCCATCTCCCCAGTCAAACATGTAGTATATCTTGTCCCCTTCTATGTCTGTTGTAACTGCAGTATAGGTGCATTCCTCGCCTGCCTTTGCCTGAGAAGGGCCAGAAGGGGCGGCTGGCTTATCTGGAGCGTTATTTATGCGGAATTCGACAGATGGATCGCCGAACAAATTGAGTTCGTAATATGTCCATCGTATGCACGAGCGGTTTATTATGTATAAATTATCTTCTTTTGAATCCTGGTTTGCAGCCCCTATTCCATGGATACTCTCCCCGAATACAGCATCCCAGAACTCTCTCACAAAGCGCTGGGAATCGCCGTCGGTGCTGAAAGACCAGAACCATCCGTAGCGGGCATTCATAATTGCCGCAAAAGCACCATGGCTTGTTTTTACGGTAAAGTACTCAGCCATACAGTCTCCGTGGTCAAAACCTCCCGACATGCACCCGTTCGAGTAAATAAAGCAGTATTTTGTGTTATCAAGGTTTTCAACATCATCAGTAACCATTTTCATATTATATTCATAGCTTGAATGACCGTCATGCTGTATTACATGCTCGCCACTCTCTATGCGGCTCATCATGTCTTCCTTTGTCCAGTAATTGTTCTGCCAGTCACGGTCATACATCTTTTCTATGTTGAATTTGGCTGAAGGAATGCCCACTGTCGTATAGCCGTCCAGATTCGAGCCGTCAATAATCTGATCAAGATAATTCCCGCCCCAGCTTGCCACGCCGTAGTCGCCGAGATATTCCCCTGCGAGCAGGATTTTTTTAAGGTATGGGTCAGCATCTGCGCTCATATACTCTATCGTTTTATCAACAAAGTTATTAACCTCTGTTTTGTCGCCCACACATGCTCTCCCAACATATACTTCTGCAATCAAATCAACATCATGGCCTCCTTCGCCGTCAGTCGGCTCTCCCCATCTGTCATCCCCATCATAGTTGTATGTGCCGTCAAGGCAACCGTAATACAAATCAGAGGGCATGAATGCCTGATAAGGCGTTGTGTTTTCATCAAGCCCATAAACCCAGAGCATTTTCGCGGGAACAACATCATCATCTCCGCCTATGAGAACATATTCTATTCCCATGCTCAAGTATGCATTTCTGATGTAATCTCTTATATCCTCAGGGGTATCGCCCGTCTCATCAAGGGTTGCAATCACTGTTTTCACTCCATGGCTGTCATGGTATTCTTTCAAAGGTTCAAAGTAATTTTTCAGTGAATTTGTTGTTATTATCAGAAGGTCGTAGGAATCGGTTATGCCACCGGTATATGATGGCTTATACGTCGAAATTACGGAAGGGTTATCCACTTTTTTTGCAACCTCTTGTTTGTCCCTCTCCAGCCCCCTGAAAAGCGGGTTCGGCTGGCTGCCGGAGGCGGCAACATGAACTGTCAGGGATTTGTAATAAAACAGCTTTCCCTCTGCAGGAATGTACTGCACAGGGTACAATCTCAAAACAAGTATGTTGTAGCCCCTGAAGGCATATGTGCCGACAACATCAAACGTTTTTCCGGGAAATTCCCTGTCAGAATTATAAATCGGGCCTTTGGAAGGCGCCATGGGCTGTACGCCTTCAACAAGAGGGATTGCTTTTCCGATTGGCGCAATGTGGTAATTTGAACCAAGGTATACTTTCTCTCCCGGAACGACTTTTATATCCGATGCTTCTGTTCCATAAGGCAGGAGTATGTATGCACCTCTAACAGGCAAACCCGGTTCGCCAGGGCTGCCGTAGTATGCTGCCCCATCGAGAGTGACGGTGTCGTAAATCTCGTTTCCCATAATGATTCTGGTTATCGAGGGTTCTTCAAAGGAATAATTGACAGAAATGCTGTCAGAACTATGATTTTCTGAAGCTAATGACGGAAGGGATGTGAAAAGCATAACGGCAACTATAACAAGGGCAATAAATTTTCCTTTTCCCGGCACGATGGAAAGATGGTTATGCAACAAATTAATCAACTCCGTAAGATAAAAATGGAAGGCGTATATAGAATTTGTGTAGCCGTGCCTGTGCCCCTTAGTTATACAATTTCATGATGTAATGGAAATACCCTGTGTAAAGGGCGCTTATGATGCACACAATCATAAATGAAAGACGGGAAAGAAGCTCCGGTCCTTCCATCACCCCTGAAGCAGCCCATGTGAGGAAATAGCTGGCGAAGAATAGAAATAAAAAGAAGAGATATTCAAAGAGTCTTCCCGGAATTTTTTCTTTTCTCCTTGCCGCCCGCCTTGCGACAGCTGTCCAGAAAACTATTGCAACAGCAGAGGACAGCACAAATAAAATCAGAGGGGATTGCGAACTCATTGAAAAATTATGTCATGGCTCCATAAATATTTTTGCAAGGCTCATTTCCCTCACCCAAAGATTATTATTTTTCACGCAATTCCTTCCCTGAGTTAAAATGATAGACGAAGACCTTGCAGAGTATGGGTTAAAAATCGCGGATAAAGCAGATTATGCAGAGATAAGGATTGAAAGCAGCAAAAGCAATGCCATAACTCTTTCAAATGGTGTGGTAGAGGGCACTGCAGTTTCTGAATCACTCGGCTTTTCTGTTAGAGCCATTGTAAACGGGGCAATGAGCTTCTATTCAACAAACATTGTAAGCAGGGAGGAGATAAAAAAGGCGGTTGAAAGAGCAATGAAAATTGCGTCGCTTCAAAAAAGAAAGGAAAAGATAGGGCTGAGCGATGAAAGGGCATGGACAGACAGATGGGAAGTAAAAGAAAAAAAGAAAGATGTGAGATTGGATGAAGCAATAGAATTCCTCCGCTCGCTGGACGATATTGCAAAGAATAAAACTCTTTCAAGAGTATTCTTTTACGAAAACGAAAAAGTGGAAAAACACTATGCCAATACAGATGGTGCACGCATCCATTCCGTTGTGCCCCGCCATTCTTTATATTATCTCATAACGGTCGGCGAAGGAGGAGACACGGAGCAGATGAATCGCGAGTTTGGCAATGCAGGCGGCTGGGAGTTAGTGGAGAAATGGAATGCTGACGATAAACTTTCCGAAGATATATCTTTCATGGAAAAACTCATCAAGGAGGGCAAAAAGCCGCCGGAAGGCAATCTTGATGTTATTGTAGGCCCGTACATCGCGGGGCTTGTCGCCCATGAATCGTGCGGACATCCGTTTGAGGCAGACCGCATTTTGGGGCGGGAGGCGGCGCAGGCGGGAAAATCTTTTGTGAAAGAGGATATGCTCGGAGATGTTATAGGAAATGAATGTGTATCTGTTGTCGATGACCCCACTGTTCCGAACAGCTACGGATATTACATGTATGATGATGAAGGCGTGAAAGCAGTGAAGAGGTATCTGATAAAGAATGGAGTGATAAATGAATTTCTTCACAACCGGGAGACCGCTTCATATTTCAACAGGAAGAGCAATGCGGCTGCCCGCGCCTCCGCCTATGACCGCGAGCCCATAGTAAGGATGGCAAATACCTATATCCAGCCGGGAGATTTTTCAATGGAAGAGCTCATAGAGGATGTAAAGAGGGGGATATATATGGCCACATTTATGGAATGGAATATAGATGACAGAAGGTACAATCAGAAGTATGTGGGAGAGGAGGCATATTATATTGAAAACGGGGAGATATCTCATGTTGTAAAACATCCTGCGCTTGAGATAACAACCCCCTCTTTTTACAAATCGGTTGACGCAGTTGGGAAGGAACTTGAGTTTTATCCTGCAACGTGCGGAAAAGGAGAACCGATGCAGGGTGTTCCTGTATTCACCGGAGGAGGTGCTGTCCGTCTTAGAAACGTGAGGGTGAGATAATGATTCAATATGCAGTAGAAATGGCCGAAAAAGCAGGAATGGATGACGCCATCGCAAAAATGGTCGAGAGGAAAGAAAAACAGGTAAAATTCCACAGGAGCGAGATAAGCGTGGTAAAAGAATGGAATTCATCAACGCTTGAATTGTTCATGGCTAAAGGGAAGAAAATTCTAACGCTTGATATAGAAAATCCTGACAGGGAAAAAATCAAAAGGGCAATTAAAAGGGGAGAGGGCATTATCAAAATTCTTGCGGATAAGGAACACTACTACGGAATAGGAGAGAATGAAAAGGATTACATTGATAAAAAAGTGTATGACAATGGGGTGGATGAGGAAGAAAAGTTAATATCGATTGCAAACAGAACGATTGATGATGCGCTCAAATACGCCAATGAGGCGGCAGGAATCATATATGCAGGAAAGGAAAAAATAGAGATATGCACGTCCCGCGGAATAAGCGAGGCAGATAAAAACAGCTGGATTACCCTCTCGGCAAGGGCATTTTCATCGGATAAAGCGTCAGGGCATTCTGTAAGATGTTCAAGGAGCATGCAGACATTGGAGAAAGATGCAGGGAAGGAGGCGGGGGAGGTGGCGGAGGCAGCAATGCACCCCCAAAAAATCGAGAGAGGGAAATATGATGTGATATTCTCCCATCTTTCTTTTGCGAATTTGATATCCTACATGGCAGAGTTTGCGTCCGCCTTCTATGTTGACAGCGGCATGTCTTTTCTTGCAGGCAAGATTGGAAACAGTGTGGGCAGTGAAAAGGTCAATGTGACAGACAGCGGCATTCATGCAGACGGCATAGCATCAAGAAAATTTGATGATGAGGGGCTTGCAACAGGAGAAACAAAAATAATAGAGAACGGGAATGTTAAATCCTATCTTCATAACACTTCGACAGCCCGCAAGCACGGCACAAAAACAACCGGGAATGCAGGCGTTGTGTATCCGTCCCCATGGAATGAGGTTGTGGAGAAGGGTGATTTTTCAGTAAATGAAATGCTTGAAGACGTTAAGAAAGGCATATACATAACAAACGTCTGGTATACGCGTTTCCAGAATTACATGACAGGCGATTTTTCGACAATCGCAAGAGACGGTGCGTTTTTGATAGAGGATGGGAAAATAAGTCATCCTGTTGAAGGAATAAGGATAAGCGACAGCATGCCCCGCATACTGAAAAACGTTGATTTGCTATCAAATGATTTAAGGCAGATATACTGGTGGGAGGTAGAAGTGCCTGTATTCACTCCCCAGGTGCTTGTAAGGGATGTAAACATAACAAAGTCATTTCTTTAAAAGAAGCTATTACTCTTTCCTTTCTCCGCCCTCACCGCCGCCCTCGCCGTACTTACTTTCCTCCTTCTTGCTTTCTGCTGGTTCCTGCATTACCTTAACAGTCACTCTGTTTTCTCCTGGCTCTGCAACCCACGGGATGTCAACTTCTACATGACCGTCTACGGGAATAACCAGCCCTCCGACCCTGTTCTTCTCCTTATCATTCACATACAGAACGACCTGGGCGTTTGTGGCAGGCGCCTCGCCTTTATTTGTTACCACTATTTTGGATATAACCTTCTCCCCTTCCTTGAACGTTTTTGGCTCGTGTTCGACGCTTTCAAGTTCAAGAGCGACCTTTGGCTCTCTTATGAGCGCTGCAACATTTATTTTCTCCCCTTTGCTCCTCTTGCCGACAGGCTTTGCAATGACATCTACGGACGCCCACTCATCCAGGGCTGCATCCTCAGGGGCCTTAACATGCAGGTTTATATCTGTGCTTTCGCCTCCGTCAAGAGTGACGACATCCTTGTCCAATTCAGCATTCCATTTATCAGGTATATCGCCGCCCACCGCCAGCTTATAATTTAGCCGATTTTTGCCTCCCTTTAATTTTTCTAAAGGATTTTTTATGGTTATGGTATAATCTGCCGAATAGCCAGGAGGAATTTCCTTCATGCGCTCCTCACACCCGAGAATGACATACTTCTTGGCATATATTGTGAGGAATATGGCCGCAATCAGAAGGGCAATCACGCCCAATACAAAAAGTATGAAAGTCACTATTGTGAGTATATCTTTGCCGCCGCCCGATGATGTGCCGCCATGCAATAATGCAGTTGTCGTTACAGATGCTGAATCACTCTTGGAGGAATTCTGGGACTGGGCCGTGAGGGTGAGTTTGTCCGTGCTTCCATTTTCAGCGTCAAGAGGTATTTCAACAGATGCCACCACATCGGCACTTTCGCCCGACAGCAGGGTCAGGGATTGCTTATCAAGCGATGCTGTCCACCCGGAGTTCAACGAAAGGGAATATGTATCTTTTAAATCTCCTGTATTTTTGACAGTGAAGGTGTAAGATATTGTATCGCCTGGCTTTCCTTCTTTGTTATCTGGCGGAATGACTTTAACCCCATATACGGGTTCGGCAACCGTTGTATTCAACCATATGGAAGCCGTCCCTCCCGAACCCTGTGCGTTTATGGTTATGTTGAGGAAAGAGCCGGGCTGCGCGTCAGCAGGAGGTGTTATTTTCACATCTGAATAATTGAGATAGTTTGCCTCCACTTTTACAGTCGCAGGGTCTATCTCAACATCCCAGCTTCCCGAATAGCCGGTTGACAGAGTTACGGTATCATCCTGCCCTCCCTGGTTCCATATTGCAATTTCATAAGTTACTTCGCTACCTGCCTTGACAGAGCGTTGCTGGGGATAACAGTCAAGTTCTATCCCTCCCTGCGTTAAGTTGAAAGGCACTTTCACGGAGGAAGGATGAGCTGTCGAATCGTAAACAACATTTGTAGCGAAAAAGGGGGATAAAACGCTGAACGGGAAGTGAGATATCAGATCAACGGTCTTTTCCACCCTCAAACCAAGGGAATGACCTGAAGAAATGGTGTAATCAACATTCCCGAGGACGAATGTTTTCGGTTTGATTGTATCATTTGATATAAAAAACATAGGAGTTGCAGGCGAGGATGCTATTTCATCTTCAACACCTGAAGGGGAAACATCGAGGAGGAAAACCCTTATAATCCTGGCCTGAAGAGGCAATATGTCGGTTCTCAGAAAATATGCCTCTATGAATAAAGAAATGCTCACATCCCCGTAGATTTCCTGGTCTGATTGGAACGGAGGAGTGTACCATGTCGCAGGCCCGACGTTCAAATCCTGCTTTGCGTCAACCATACTTGCAGGATTTGAAGAATCCATGAGAAGCGCGGTGGAACTGCCCGGCGCATTTTCATCATGGAGCCAGAACCATGTGCCCTGGGCCGAGGTGTAACTTGGTAAAACTAAAAAAATGGCGGCAATGATGACTATGAAAGTAAATAATCTCCTGTTTTCCATTTAGGAAAGTAAATAACTTCTCTTTTATATAGATTTTTATTAAATATTTTGGTTCAATGTTCCATTTTTTCCAACGTATCTATAATTTCCTTTTCCAATTCTAAGATTTTCTTTTCGATTATCCCTGTTGACCCATCTTTCGACTTCGATTTCCCCCATGTTCTATCCCCTTAT
>JAGGSL010000081.1 GCA_021159125.1 Thermoplasmata archaeon | reverse complement strand
GGTATCCGCACTTTTCGCAGGTAGTGCATACTCTAACATTTTATACGCAAACCAGCACGCAGAATGCAGTTTATCTTATTCTTATACAATATTGGGCTCCTCATATAACACCACAACATATGATTTCAGTAGCGGTGCTGGTGTGGATAAATGGGCTTATAGAAGGGGCATAACCCAGCGTCCCCCGCCGACAAATAACCTCCCATCCACAGAATTTAATCTGGTGCAATATGGCAGAATTTCGTCGGATGATGGGTCTTTTCAAAATGAAAGGGCATCCCCAGGGAATTATGCATCTCACAGGTTCGTTTTTCATATATACCAAGACAATATAACGCTCCTCCACATCAGCTGGAATGGAAGGGGAATACATGACATACTCCCAGATGGTGCAACGCTGTACATATGGAATTATACATCTTCTTCATACGAAGTCATAAATTCAACGAATTCCAATCTGGAGGTTTATCTTGGGGCAAATATATCTTTTGGCATAAGCCACTATATTGATAGCAGTAGTAACCTGACTCTGCTAGTAACTCAGAATTACTTAAGTTTTCAATTTTTTATATGGAGCTTTTACTCTCGCCTTGCAACAGATTACATAAAAGTAGATGTGACATATATGATAACATGAGATTGAATCTGAAGAAATTTATCGGGAATGTGCTTTTTGCTTCTGTTCTGCTACTTATGGTTGGGCGCTTTCTTTCAATAATTGCAGGAACACCATTTCCAATGAGCGTGGTGGCATCACATTCAATGGAGCCAGCCCTCCTTAAGGGAGATGTCCTTCCGTGGGTTCCATGCAATATGGAAGAAGTTCATGAAGGAGATGTTGTTGTTTATAAAAGTGCAAGTAGCTGGGGAAAAGAGGTTTTCATAGCGCATAGAGTCGTTTCTGTAATCTCAAGCAATGGAAAAACTGCGCTGATAACAAAAGGCGATTCCAATAACTATACTGACCAATCTGGCCCTCATATTCCCGAGCCGCCTGTAAACAGCGAGATGCTCAAGGGAAAGGCAATCATGCTCGGAAAACAGCCCTTAAAATTGCCATTTGCAGGTTATCCATGGCTCATTATACAAGGTGCATTCACCGAATTATCAAAGCCGATGTCATGGGGCAAGCCCCAGTCAGATGCTCATTACATTATTTTCGCCCCGGCTGCAATATCACTCTCCATTCTTGTTGCCGGCATTGTAATATGGGCTCCTGAAAACGGAAAGAGTTTGAAAGACAAGCTGAGAGAGCAGATATTTGGGCCTGAGAGGATTTCACCTAAACGCATTTTTTCCTATATCCTGCTTTTTTATCTCATCTTTTTAATGATTGCAAGTTCATTTTCATATGACCGCCTCTCTTCTTCGATGGGCATTGAGAAGGCACCTCCGAAAAGTGCCATATCATTCGGCAATATGAGCTATGGAGAACAATCTTTTCCAAAATCTGTCAATATTGTGAATCCTTCGCTTTTTTCTGTCAGGGGCGTCGTATTCGCATCTGGCAATATATCCTCCTTCCTGGAATATAAAAATAAGGTGTTCACCCTTAAAAGCGGAGAAAAGTTTTCCGGCAATATTACCGCATATATCCCTTCAGGTGCAGAGCCGGGAATATATACTGGCAACATATACATATACTCCTCCCCTTACTGGATGCTTATGCCTTCATCATTCGTCAGCTTTTTATATAGCTGGAGTCCGAGAGGGACGGTTATACTGCTTCCCATATTTTCGGCGTTGATTATGGCAGCCATTACTTCAATAGTCCTATTTGCAATATCCTTCGTAGTTGAAAGATACCTGCTCGAAAAGAGATACCTTTCGTGGGCAATGCTGCCGGTTCATGTCAAACTTCACCCCTTCTATTCAAAAATTCCTTCCTTAAATGCAAGAAAAAAATTTGTTGATATGCTCAGATGGATGAACGGAGAACTCCATTGGATTGATTTTGGCATAAAAAGGCCGTTGATTTCATCAATCATAGGCTTTGCTGCTGTAGCACCCTTGCTTTACATGCACGGGTCCAGAAATTTTGTATATCTGCTCCTTCTGGCGTCATTCATAGGAGGAGCTGTTGCATACGCCATAGGATGCAGGTGGAGGGCGGAAATCATGTTTTCTGCCCTGCTCACAAATGCAATTTTCTCCCTCATTTTCGCAGGCATGGCCTTCTCCTACATATTCCGCACGAACCATTCCCTGCTGGTGCCTTTTTCCTCCTCAATCACAATTACAGGCATAATCATGTTTATTTTTGCCATTATGGCTGTTCCCGCCTGCCTGTTTTCGTGGCTTCCGGGATATGCCATTCATTCGTTAAGGGAAAAATTGGATTATAGAATTTTATTAAAGAGGTGTGATATATGATGAGTAAATTGAAGATTTTGCTGGAAAAATTAAAAAAATTGGTCTGGCCCTTCTGGGGAGATGACAAGACGGGCAGTATCGCATATTTTGAAGATACCGGAGAAGAGATGGGCATAGTAAAAAGGGTAATAAGAGATACCAATGGAAAGGTTGCCGGGTATGAAATAGAGGATGTCAAAACGGGGAAAACCATCTCGATGTCAAAAAGTTCCTTTGATATCACGGAGAGGGGGCTTGTTTTTGTTCCATTGTGGTATTCGGAAGCGAGGGAATTCATAGAGGAAATGGAGCTGAAGGCAAAGATGCCCGAACTGAGCGATATAATTTCCGAAAGCGAACTTTCGAAAAGAGAAATCGGAGAAATTGCAAGAAGCCATCCTGAACTGGGCAATTACATAAAAAATGCCATCGTGGTGAAAGACTCTATCAACAAGAGATTGAGGGACCTTGAAGAAAGAAGAGCTGAGATAAGGAAGAAGCTGATGATGCTTTCAGAAAAAAGGCTCCTGGATGAGATAGGAAGGAGGGAATTTGCCCAGTCTGTTATCGGGGCAAGAAGGGATGCCAAAATACTTGACATGAACGTCAGAAGGTGCAGGGAGCTTTTAATCAGGCTCGAAAACATACCTTTCCTGCCAAAGGAAACAATTCCATTGCGTAAAGAAAAGCCCGAGGAAATTCTGCCGTTAAAGGAACTGATGGACAACATACCGATAAACATGGCAGTTATCGACAACGACGGAAAAATTTTGGATGTGAACGAGCATTTCAGAGCCAGCATGAAATATTCTGACGATGAAGTGAAGGGCAGAATGATAAAAGAGTTCATGGAAAACGGAGGCTTGGACTTTAACAACTACGGGCAGAATGACGTGGAGTTCACATTTGTTGACGGAGATGGAAATAAAAAGAAAATGTTCGGCAGATACGTGGGCGTGATGGAAGGCACGGAATATGTCAATGTTCTTGCTTTTCAGGAAAAAATTGAGGACGGGGAAGAATTCAGAAAGATATTTGCAAAGCAGATATCCCACGAATTTTTCAATCCGCTATGCATAGCCCAGGGATATCTTTACCTGCTCGAAGAGGGGAAATACGGGGAGCTCACAGAAAAGCAGAAAAAGCAGGTCGAATCAATATCGCATAGCCTTAAAAGAATAGAGAATCTTGTCAAAGAAACAATAAAAGTCAGGCCATAGCCGAATAACATTTAAACACTCCCGCATATTCATTTCTGGATGGGTGATATCCAGGACTATTTTTCAGAGATAGAGCGTCATGTTGAGCACCATTATTCAATTGCAAGAAAAGCAAGAAGCAAGGGATTTGACCCAAAAAAAGACGTGGAAATTCCAACGGCAAATGATTTTGCCGAAAGAGTTGAAGAACTTGTCGGCCCGAAAGGTATCGCAGAAAGGATAAGACATTATCTGAAAGATATGAGCAGGGAAGAAACCGCCATCGCTGTCGCCGCAGAGATAGCGGAGGGAACCGCAGGCGGGACGGAGGAGACAGTCGACCAGGCTGTGAGGACAGGGCTGGCGATATTGACCGAAGGCGTTCTTGTTGCCCCGATAGAGGGCATATCTGAAGTCAAAATAGCGAAAAATTTTGACGGCAGCAACTACATAGAACTTTACTTTGCGGGGCCCATCCGCTCTGCTGGAGGAACGGCGGAGGCGATGAGCGTCCTTATAGCAGATATTGTGAGAAGAAAGCTGGGCATAGACAGATACAAGCCAACCGAGGACGAGATAGAGAGGTATAAGGAGGAGGTGCCGCTTTATGATAGAATAGCATCGTTGCAATATGCGCCTTCCACGGAGGAGATTGAAACGATAGTGAGAAACTGCCCTGTATGCATCAACGGGGAGCCGACCGAAAACAGGGAGGTGATGGGCAAAAGAGATTTACCAAGAGTGAGAACAAACCAGGTGAGAGGCGGGGCATGCCTTGTTATTGCGGAAGGACTATGCTTGAAAGCCCCGAAAATTCTCAAGCATGTGAGCAGGCTGAAATTGGAGGGATGGGACTTTCTCAAAAAATTTGTGAAGGAAGGAGGAAAAGATAAAAATGAAATTGTTCCGTCCTCAAAATACATGAGCAGTTTGATCGCAGGACGACCTGTTTTTTCGCATCCTTCGGCAAAGGGGGGATTCCGCCTGCGTTACGGGCGGGGGCGGACATGCGGGCTTGCCTCAACAGCCATAAATCCTGCGGCAATGCATATTCTTGATGATTTCATAGCCATCGGCACGCAAATAAAGACAGAAAGGCCCGGGAAAGGAACTGTTGGGACGCCATGCGATTCCATAGAGGGGCCCATGGTCTTGCTGAGAAACGGGGATTTTGTGCAGGTGAACACGCTCGAAGAAGCGGACAGGGTGAAGAGCGAGATAAAGGAGGTTATTGACCTCGGAGAGATACTCATACCGTTCGGGGAATTTGTGGAGAACAACGCAATCCTGCCCCAGGCAAGCTATTCCTATGAATGGTGGGTGCAGGAACTGGAAGAGAAGCTTAAATGCATCGGAGATGACGAGAAAGCCAGAGAGATTGTGTCAAAAGAGCTGGGGCATGACATTGACATAGAAAAGCCGTCCC
Source organism: Thermoplasmata archaeon (assembly GCA_021159125.1). Lineage (GTDB taxonomy): Archaea > Thermoplasmatota > E2 > UBA202 > DSCA01 > VBQP01. The sequence goes on along the minus strand of JAGGSL010000081.1, from coordinate 4,276 downwards.
CTGAAGATGCATTTATGATATCGGAAAAATTCGGCATTCCGCTTCATCCGTCATACAACCTTTTCTGGCATGACATTTCAACCGACGAAATAAAAATGCTTGCAGAGGCAGTGGAGAATGCAGAGTATAACGGTGCTCTCATGCTCCCCGGAAGCAGGGAAATAAAAGAAGTGCTGCTCGACCTCGGCGCCCTCCATAGAGAAGATAAGGAAAATGGGAGGTTGATTATAGAGAAGTATGCCTATCCCATCATAAGATGCTGCGGATTTGACATAGAGGACGGCAAGATTGTTAGAAAAAGAAATTCCAGCTCATCTGACCCTATGGAGATGGTATCTGAGCTTTCCGGCGTTAGAGTCATGCCACGAGCCCCCCAGCGCATAGGCACAAGGATGGGCAGGCCCGAAAAGGCAGCCGAAAGAACAATGAGGGCAACTCCCCACGTGCTGTTCCCGGTGGGGGAGGCGGGGGGGAGGGAACGACTTATCAATTCTGCTTTAAGGGCGAACAAAATAAAATTTGAGGCAGGCGTGAGAAAATGCACGAAATGCGGGAAGTTGACATACAAAAGAATATGCGACTGCGGCGGCGAGACCGTATTTACGGGAAAGGTGGATGTTAACGAGGTTAAACTTTATATGGAGGTGGAGAGGGCCAAGAAGAACATAGGGATGGTTTCACTGCCCGACAAGGTGAAAGGCGTGGTGGGCCTTTCGTCAAAAAATAAAACGCCGGAATGCCTGGAGAAAGGGTTGCTGAGGGCAAAGCACGGAGTTTATGTATTCAAGGACGGGACTGCTCGCTTTGACATGACCAATGTGCCTCTCACGCACTTCAAGCCGTACGAAATAGGCACCTCTGTGCAAAAGTTGAGGGAGCTTGGGTATGACAGAGATTGGAAGGGCATACCGCTGGAGAGAGAAGACCAGATATGTGAGCTGAAAGTTCAGGACCTCATACCGTCAAAAAAATGCGGCGACTACATGCTCAAGGTTTCAAAATACGTTGATGAATTGCTCGAAAAATTTTACAAAATGGATAGATTTTACAACGCGTCTTCTCCCGCCGACCTGGTTGGCGCTATCGTTGTCGGGATGTCCCCGCACACATCTGCAGGGGCTGTTGGCAGAATTATCGGCTTTGTGGATGCAGATGTCTGCTATGCGCATCCGTTCTACCATGCGGCAAAAAGGAGGAACTGCGATGGTGATGAGGATACGCTGATGCTTCTTCTCGACGTTCTCATAAATTTTTCGCTTGAATACATACCTGAGAAAAGGGGAGGACACATGGATTTGCCGCTTGTTCTCGCAACCCGCATTTCGCCCTCCGAGGTTGATAAAGAGGCACAGAGTATGGATTTGCTGCCACGCTATCCCCTCAATTTTTACAGGGCGACCATACGCCATGCTCATCCGAAGGAAGTGGAGGACGAAATGGACCTGGTCGCAAACCGCATAGGAACAGGAAGAGAATATGACGGATTTGCATTCACCCACGACACAGCAAATATTGCAGAGGGACCCAGGTCTTCGTCATATAAAACCCTCAAAACAATGGAGGAAAAGCTTGAGGCACAGCTTGAGCTTGCAAGAAAGATAAGGGCTGTTGATGAGAACGATGTTGCAACAAGGGTTATACAGACCCACTTCCTGCCCGATTTGATCGGAAATCTGAGGGCTTTCACAACGCAGCAGTTCAGGTGCGTCAAATGCAACAAAAAATACAGGAGAGTGCCGTTGAAAGGGGTTTGCACTCATTGCGGCGGGCCCTTGACACTCACAGTTCATGAAAAATCCATAAAAAAATACCTCGAGCCCGCAAAGCGCATAATGGAACGGTTCAACGTTCCGGATTATACAAAACAGCGCGTGCTCATATTCGAGAAGGCGGCAGAGTCTCTTTTCCATAACGACAAGGTGAAGAAAACAAAGCTCAGCGACTTTTTCAAATAGCGATAACCATTTATACCCCAAATAAATTTGTGATATATTAAGGCGGGAAGGAGACATGGATAGCATAATCAATGCATGGGCATGGAAAAAATATTTCATACTTGGCCTCTGCCTGATTTTGTTGGGCACAGATTTTGTTTTAACAGACATTTCTGCAGATGATTCTACTGTTTTTTTAAAAGTTGGTGTATATGAAAACGAGCCGCTTATATTCACTGATAAAAACGGAACTGTGGAGGGAGTGTATGCAGACATAATAAGATATATTGCAGAGAAAGAGGGATGGGAAATCGAATATGTTCATGGAACCTGGGATGAATGTTTGAATCGTCTGAGAAACGGAAGCATTGACATACTGGCAGATATAGCCTATACCGAGGAGAGGAGCAGGATATATGACTACACAAATGAAACCGTTCTTGTAAACTGGGGGCAACTCTACGTTCAGAAAGGATCCAAAATCCAGACATTTCCTGACTTGGAGGATAAAAAGATAGCCGTTGTTACGAATGATGTTTACAATGTGGGGCCCCAGGGAATTAGAAAACTTATGGAGAAATTCGATATAAACTGTACTTTCATTGAGGTTAAAGAATATGCAGATGCTCTTGAGGCAGTAGAAAATAAAAGTGCGGATGCAGGAGTTGTGAACCGATTGTATGGCATGAAATTTGAAAATAAATACGAAATCGACAGAAGTCCAATATTATTCTCCCCGATAGAGCTTCGTTTTGCATTTCCGAAAAATGCAAGCATGAATCCTTATCTCATTGGGAAGATTGATTATTACATGAAAGAGTTAAAGAAAGATAAGGATTCGATATACTATCAATCAATAGACAGATATTTGGGCGGAGAACCTGGCAAGGGAACTGCTGGGACAATTCCCAAGTGGGTAAAGAATGTATTGATTGTCGGTGGCGGAGCATTGCTTTTCTTTTTAGTGACAAGTATAGTATCGAGCATACAGGTTAAAAGAAAGACGGCTGAATTGAAAAAAAGCGAAGAAAAATACCGCTTGCTTTTTGAAACAGCTCCAGACGCTATAGAATTATTGGATTTGCATGGGAATATTGTGGATTGCAATAAGGCAGAGGAGATGATGCTTGGTTACAGTCGAGAAGAAATAATCGGAAAACATACAACCACCTTTTTCCATGAAGACAGCAAAGACATATTCCGCAAGGTATATCCACTGGTGAAGAAGACCGGCTATGGCCATGCCGAAATAAAGAGTATTTCCAAAGATAATCGTGTAATTTATGTCTGGAGAACAGCAAGTGCAATTTATGACGAAAACAAAGAGTTTGTTGGTGCATTGGCTTATAATCGCGATATTACTGAGCGAAAGAAAGCAGAAGAAGAATTACAGGAAAGTCGGGAAAAGTTTGAGAGATTGTTCATGAAAAATCCTGAAGCCGCCGTTCATTTAGATGCAGATTCCCGCATATTGAATATCAATCACCGTTTTGCAGAACTTTTCGGCTATTCGTTGGATGAGATAAAAGGCAGACATATCAACGATGTAATAGTGCCGGATGAAAAGATAGAAGAGGCAATGGCACTGGATAAAAAAGTTGAGGAAGGATACGTTTATTATGATACTGTTAGAAAGAAAAAAGATGGAACGTTAATCCAAGTATCTTTATCCACTGCGCCAATTAAAATTGGAGAAAATTTCATGGAATCTGTTGTATTGTACAAGGACATTACCGAACGCAGGCAGAATGAGGAAAAAATAAGAGAACTCAACGACACATTACGTTTAATAAACAAAATCATGAGGCATGATATACTCAATGACCTGCAGATTGCAAACAGTTCGCTGGAGATTTATTCTGAAGGCAAGAGCAAAACATTTATTGAAAAGGCGATGCAGCGAATAAATAGAAGCATAAAACTCATAGAGATGATGAGGAATTTTGAGTCCATGGTTTCATCAGGCAAGGAATTAAAGAAGTACTCTGTAAAGAAGGTTGTGGAAGATGTCATAAAGGATTATGATGTGAAGTTCGATATCAAAGGGGATTGCACGATAATGGCTGATGAAGCATTTCGTTCAGTAATAGACAACATCGTGAGAAATGCGATAGTACATGGCGGCACCGATAAAATAGACATAACAATGGAAAGCAGGGAGGACGAGTGCGAAATAAGAATTGCTGACTATGGAAAGGGCATTCCTGATGAAATAAAGAAAAGAATTTTTGATGAAAGCTTCAAGCATGGGAAAACAGGAGGAACCGGACTGGGGTTGTATATAGTGAAAAAGACGGTAGAGCGCTACGGAGGAAGCATACATGTCGAGGACAATGAGCCAA
>JAGGSL010000004.1 GCA_021159125.1 Thermoplasmata archaeon | reverse complement strand
GATTTTTCGCCTACCTTCGCATGCATGCGAGAGCCTATCTGCGAACCTGCCACTATCGCAATCCCAAAAACAGCGCAAAGATACCAGTCCACGCCACCCTTTGCCGCATGGCCCAGAAATCCCATTGAGGAGGATGCAAGCACAAGGAACGTGTTCGTTCCCATGGCTATCCTTATGGGCATTCCTCCAAGCAGCACGGCAATCGGAACAATCAGCCCGCCGCCGGATATGCCCACCATTCCTGCAAGGAAAGCTGCCACTGCGACAGGAACTGCAAGATACAAAATATGAACATCATACTCTCCGCCGCCGAACTTACGGTGCCAGACTCCGAATTTGCCAAGTTTAATCTTCATGCCCTTGTTCAGAAACAGGAGGATGGCTGAAATGATGAGGAATGCAGCAAATGTGATTTTGAGGTACAGCGCAGGTATGCCCTCAGAAACAAACCCTCCGAGGAATGAGGATGTGCCTACGACAGTAGCAAGCAGCAAAGCGAGCTTCCAGTCAATGAGTTTGTGTTTCTGCGAGTAAACAAAAATCATTGAAATGCTCTGCAAGAATATAAGAAACAAACTTACGCCTGCAGCAGTGTAGAAGGCAATGTTAAGCAGGGTTAGCATCACTGGCAGATACAGCTCGCCTCCGCCCTTCCCGAACATGGAGAATATGAGGGAAATGATGAATACCAGGGCTGCTGTTACTGCGATTTCAATCATGCTCTACATGCCTTTCCATTTCTCCTGCTCCATTTTGAAGAATTTCTGCAATTCATCCTGGCTCATTGTTCTCTCCGTGATTTCCACTTCCAGGCCCAGTTTTTCAAGCGGCTCTTTAACGCTTTCTATTAGCATGTACTTTATGGGCACGCCCGCAAAAGGAAACACCATCGTCAGCGATACCTTATTTCCTTTTACTTCCACATTCTCCACCATTCCCAGCTCCACCAGACTTGCATCCACCTCAGGGTGCATCACTTTTCCCACAACTTCTTTCACTTCTTCCTCATTCATTTTTTCACCTCCGGCTTGTATTTCTTGAAATGTCGGACAATGCTTCTGCCAAATGGCGTGAGTGAGTAAACGAGATAATTTCCCTTTCTTGTGGCTTTTATAAGCCCTGCATCCTTCAGCTTTGAGAGATGATAGGAGCATTTTGAGTATGAGCATTTTGTTAACTCGGTGAGCATGCACACGCACATTCTCTGCTCTGCCATTGCATAGAGAATCCTCAGGCGCGTTTCGTAGGACAGAACCTTCATGACTTTCTCCACCTGTTTAATTTCATCTGCTGGCAATCTCTTTTTGATGTTGCTCCATCCGCCCTTTTTTTGCAATTCTCTCTCAATTTCCTTCGGGATTTCGAATTTCATTCTAACCTCCCTTGAATACCGTACCGTGGTATGTGTTCACCGCCGTTTTTGTGAGGGTAACGATCCAGAAGGATAGCAAAAGTAAATAGAGGGCAAAACCAACATAGTCAATCAGTTCGATATCGAAAATGTTTGCCACGGAATGGCTTGCCGCCACGTATGCTCCCAGAGGGAATGTGAATGCCCACCATGACATTGCATAGGGAAGTTTTAGCTTTTTTACATAGTGAAGGGTCATTATTATTGCCATCATTACCCACCATATCCCGAATCCCCAGAATATCAACCCAAAAACGAAGAATGGCTCTTTGATTGTCACAAATGCCGAATTTTTGACCAGATTTATCAGGGCAATCGTCCCCGCCCCTATGGGCCCCAGATTTATCCATATGGTGGGAGCAAGCGTGCTTGGCAGGGGGTGGTGGAGTATAAAACGGTACATGCAGACTGCCAGCAATGAAAGATAGATGAAGAAACCGGCGCCCCAACCAAAGTAATTTAAGAATATGACGAATTCCTGCGCCATCCCGGAAAATTGAGAGATAACCAAACTTCCCGCAATGGGAATAACTATCAGCCCAACGGGGGGTATGAACCATGCAGGATTTATATGCTCGAGCTTAACATGCCCTCCCCTGAACATTATGAAAGGTGTCAGCAATCCGAAGAATATTGTTGAAAAAGCGCCAGCAAACCAAAATACCTTCCCTACCGCCATATCTTTTCCAATCACTATGAAATTTGATGCCAGAACAAGCATGGCAACTGCAATGGTGGCGTAAAAATTTGACAATATTGGATGTTCCAAGTCTGTCATCGCCTCCTTTTTGAAGAATATCCATCTGAGCAGCCATGGAACCAGCAGGACAAAAAACAATACAACGTTGAAATAAAAGAGGAAATATGCAACATCCTTCAAAAAGGGCAGGTATTGCGAGTAAAACAAAGAGGTTATTGCAAGTATTCCTGTCCCCATGACGCTTGCGAACCATGACGGCGTGAAGTTTTTGACTATCTGGCACCTGCATTCTATATCTCTCATCATGACATCACCATTTCAACTTTTTTTGAAATTTTATCGAGGGACGTATGCAAAAATGGATATATAAAATTTTCCATTTCAACTTTTTTTGAAATGCTGTTTTTACTGGCGAGAACGAACATCCAATAATAAGATTTTTAAATTCTCTTTGTATACAAAAAATGAGAGGAGGTGATGAAAATGATTGCGAAAGATTTTGTAAGTGATGATTGCAGGGTTATAGATGAAAATGAAAACATATCCCGTGCTCTTTCTCTGTTTGAAGAAACAGATTCAATAATCGTTACGAGAAAAAAGGAGTATGCTGGCGTGCTTGTAGAAAAGGAACTGACAAGAGTAAAACTCCCACCAAATGCAAAGGTAAAGAATTTTATAAAGCATGCTCCAAAACTCAGTCCTGATACACCTATAGAGGAGGTTGCACGTCTTATGCTTGAAAATGAGATATTTTCCCTTCCTGTATTTGAAGGCAAAAAACTTAAGGGGGTTGTAAAAGTTGACGACCTTCTGAAAAACATAGTCGAAAAAGAATTCGGATATGAGAAAATAGGGAAATTTGTTTCGAAGGATATCAAATTTGTTTCTCCGGGCGATAATATTGGGAAAGTCATCAAGATTTTCAGAGAAAATAATATCTCCAGATTGCCCGTCGTGGATAACGGAAAGGTGGTTGGTATTGTAACAATGCATGATTTGATGGAAAAGGTCATACTCCCGGAAGAAAAGCCAGAGTACGGTGAATTCATCGCGGAGAAGAAAAGATATCTGAAAATACCTGTCAAAGGGGTAATGATGCCAGACCCGTTTACAGTGACTCCCGATGAGAGTGTAAGAAAAGTGGTTGAAGAGATGATTGAAAGAAAAATAGGAGGAGTGATAGTTGAAAGTAACGGGAAACTTGAGGGCATAGTGACAAAGAAGGACCTGCTGGAGCCGATAGCAAGCACCGAAAAAGAAGAAAAAATATTCGTACAGTTCTGCGGAGAGCTTAACAAGGTGGAGGATTTTGACAGAAGCGAGGGAATGACCCTGTTAAAGAATTTTCTGAGAAAACATGAAGCATTCCTCGAAACAGGCTATCTGTACGTCTATTTAAAGCAGTATAGAGAAAGGAAGCATGGGCTTTTCCTTGTATACTGCAAGCTCCGCCTCTCATGCCCGAAAGGGGTGTTTACTGCTGCAGACAATGGCTGGGGCTTCCATGCTGCCCTAAAAAACGCAATATCTGCCATGGAGAAGCAAATAGAAAAAGCAAGGGGGAAATGATTCCCCCATAAAACATCCAAATGATTATATAAGGGATTGCTTTTCAGGTTTGAAATGACGAAGGGACTCTATCAATATCTCAGGGAAACATGGAAAAAGCCCGACACCTCCTATCAGTCTCCACAGTGGGAAAGAATGATAGAATGGAGAAAGGAAGGCAGCATAGTCAGAGTTGAAAAGCCAACCCGTCCTGACAGAGCTCGCTCTCTCGGCTACAAAGCAAAACAGGGATTCATAGTTGTGAGGGCGAAAGTAAGGAGGGGAGGGCTCAGAAAACAGCGTCTGAATTCCGGAAGGAAACCATCAAGAATGGGTGTAAAGAAAATAACAGGGGGGAAATCAACGCAGAGAATAGCAGAGGAAAGGGTTGCGAAGCACTACCCCAATATGGAAGTTCTGAATTCCTACAAGGTGGGGGCTGACGGAAAACATCATTTTTATGAAGTCATTTTGGTGGATAGAAGCCACCCCGCAATACTTAACGACAAGGACATAAACTGGATAACAGGAGAGAAGAACAGGGTTTACAGGGGAAAAACATCTGCAGGAAAGAAAGGAAGAGGGTTGAGAAACAAAGGAAAGGGAGCTGAAAAAATCAGGCCCAGCATAAGGGCGAATAAGAGAAGAGGAAAGTAGAAATGGAAGCCTTATTCCATTATATTTTTCTTAGAGTATTCTGCTATTCAACGGAATCGGAGGAAAAAGTCAGGGAGGCACTGCTTTTTTTAGGATATGGGGATAAAAAAGCAGAAGCAAAAATAGAAGAGCAGGTTGTCGAGGGCAGCTTTGGTGATAAGATAAAGATTATGGAATTGAAAATCGAGAAGGCAAGAGAAGTAAAGAATCTCTGCCGGAATATAATGCCGTTCCTGGAGTTACGGAACATAGGCAACGGTATCGATGATGAGTGTTTCCTTCATATGAGATTCAGCAAGGAAAAGGCTTTTGAGGGGCATGCAGCTTTAGCGAATGACAACAACATTATATCTTTTAAAGGAAAAATAAAGGCATACCCTTCTTCAAGGGAAAATGCAATATCTGCCATCACAGATGCAATATCTCAATACCATAACAATTAATAAGTAAGAATTGTATACCTTGTTGATGGGAAAAGTAAAGGTTACCTGCCCCAACTGCAGCAAAGATTTTGAAGTTGATGAAAATGCCACTCGCGGCAAATGTCCTTACTGCAAGATATCCCTTATTTTTGAGAACGTCGAAGAAAAATTCAAGCCATCTTCCCTGCCGGCGGAGGAGCCAAAAAGGAGAAGGCGGGAAGTGATGGAAGAGAAGGTAAACGTTTCTTACATCGAAAATTTGGTTGACATGCTTCCAATGAAGTCCGAGCCAGAGCCCAAGGAGATTTCAGATGTTGCAGTTATGGAGTTGATAGAGAAAGAAACAGATGAAGCAGATGGTTCTGATATAGAAAAGAAAGTGGATAAAATATTAAAGAATAGAGGGTAAAACTAGAGGGTAAATACCCATACCTCCGTTTCTTCGGGCAGATCATCTTTTTCTATTTCTATCTCATTGGCAACGTGTCTTATCTCGCAGTTCTTCCCGGCATTTTCCAGGAAGGGCTCTACTCGCTCTATTGGCAGGGATAGCCCTCCGATTTTGTAGTGCATCGGGACTACCACCTTTGGATTTATCTTTTTGCACACCTCTATTGCTTCATCTGCATCAATGGTAAATGTACCGCCTACGGGGATAAAAAGTATGTCCACATGCCCTATTTTTTCTGCAGTTTCATCATCAATCACATGCCCGAGGTCCCCGACATGACAGAATGTTATCCCGTCTACTGTAAATTTGAACATTGTTATCTCGCCCCTTTTTGCTCCCTTCTCCTTGTCATGATATGCTTTGAACGATTCAACTTCAATTCCGCCAATGGTTTCATTTCCGCCCCTAATTACCCTTGTTCCTTCCTTTTCAACGACTTTTACCTTATTGTGGTCATAGTGGTCGTGAGTGACAAGCACGATGTCTGCCTTTACGTTCGGCGGCTTTATTCCTATCGAGCTGCCGTCATGCGGGTCTGTCACTACTGTTACGCTGTCCGATATTTCAAAGCATGAATGCCCATGCCATCTTATTTTTATCATTTTTATCCCCCAAATATTCTTTTTATTTTTCCCAAAAGCGTTTCTTCCTTGAATGGAACGTTCTCATACCATTTTCCTCCGAACCATAATTTTACATTCCCGGAGCTGTCTATGTTGACCGCAATCCTGCTCTCTTTTGCGTAGTCAACAATTTCTCCCCTGTACACGGGAACGTTTTCATGCAATTTTTCCTTTATTTTAACCTCTGCTCTTTTCCCTTTTATGGTGATAAAGGCGTTTTTTGGCCCTATATCTTCTGCCACAACCGCCTTCTTTTCTTTTGGCGTTACAATCATTTTCTTCGCTTCTTTGACCCATGCCATAAATCTTTTCTCGGATATCCCTAATTTTGATGCGATTTTTTTGTCTGCATTGGCCAAATCTTCAATCGTGGAGATGCCGATTTTCTCCAATTTCTTTCTTAATGTGTCTCCTATGCCCTTTATGTCTGTAAGAAGGCGCATCTTCATTGCCTCATCCTTCCATTTAGCCAGCACCTGCTCCCCTATACCTGTTATCTCTGCCACCTTCTTGATGCTTATTTCTCTGAGGTCGTAGACTGTCTCTATTCCTGCCCTTTTAAGTTTCTTCGCATATTTAGGACCGATGCCCTTTATCTCAGTAATATTCATAATTCCCCATAACTGTATTGATGCAGGGATATAAAAAATTTAAGTGAAAAAGATTTTAATGGTGCAAACATTGCAAATCAATGGAAAAGATGCCGCTTGCATATGTGAAAGGCGGGAAGGTTATAGATGGAAACCATCGCTTAGATGCAATAAAAAAGCTGAAGGAACTGGGAAAAGAGTACGGGCATGTATATGTAATGGACCTGGACGGCGTAAAAAGAAACAGACCAAATCTTAGTGTATACAGAAAACTTTCCCATAAGCCGTTTCTCTGGATAGATTCCCTTCCGAGGGACCTTGAAGATGTGATGGACGTTGTGATTGTGGGTGCAGAGAGAATAACGATAGGAGACATATTGAGCGACGATAAATTGGGAAAAATAAGAGATATGTGCGATATCGAAATTTTTCTGAGAGGAAATAATGAAAAAGAAGTGGCAGAGAAAGCCAAGAAAGTTGGATTTGACGGTGTTGTCATTGTTTCCCCGAAGGAAAAGGTGGACGTGCCCGCCTGGGGTGTATATCCTGCAGAGGGCATAGTTAAAAAATTAGGGTGATACAATGGAAAAATTGAAGCAGCTTATAGCTTTTCTCTTTCAGAGAAGCGGAAAGGAAATTCTTAGAGATGATGATATTTATGCAGCTCTTTCATACGAACTTGGGTGGTTGACACCTGCCCAGTCGATGGGATTGATAGAGGATTGTCTCAAGAAAGGATTGCTGGTAGCGGAGGAAGAAGGTTACAAACCTGCTTTTGATTACACCAGTATGGAAATACCGCTGGGGTTCAAAATCGATGGCAGTATGATGGAGATTCCTTCATCGAGCAATGAAATTCTTCCGGCGGTTATTTCAGAAATTGCGAAGAACGGCGTAAGCGAAAATTCTGCAAGGGATAGAATAATGAAAAAGGCAGAGAAAGAGCATATAATTCCTGAAGTGGCAGCATTGATTGTGGCAAAAGAGCATGGAATAGATGTATCTCCATTCATAAAAGATGCGTGGAATATCATAAAAAATATGTGACCATTATGGGTAAAATCAGTACGCCCATGCACAAACTTCTTCGTATGCCGAGTTCAAGACATAAGAGGCCTATCAATGTCCCTGTTGCCAGCACGATAACACCTGTAACGCCTGTAAAAAGGGTTACCATCACAAAAATAAATGTTACTGACGCTTTTGCGATCATGCCATAAGGAATGTGTGAAATATGCACCGCAATTATTTTTCCGAAAAATTTTGTTGCATAATATGAAACCAATGACGTTATAACAACGGCCATCAGAAGATAACAGAGAGAATATGGGGGAACGGCGTTGCTCCATCTCTCCACATCCATTATCTCATCCAATACAATTGCGCTTCCGCTCCTTGCTTTCTCGACCATGAAAAGCACCGCAAGAACAAAAAACGAAGTTGCAGTATTGACGGCAGAGAGCGTAACAATCACATTTTCCCTATCCTTTTTTCTTCTTGCAACCATTGCCATTATCGTTGCCACTGCTGATGTTACCCCAGGGAGCAACGAAACAAGAGCGCCTGCAATCGTCCCTGTTGCAACGTCTTTCCATCCCTCGACGAAATCAACTTCTTTCTCCCCTAATCCCTGCTCAGGAAGCGAAGGCACATTTAAGGAATGAAGCAAGGTTGGCATGCCAAAAAGCCCTGCAAGTGCGGGGAAAAGAAGAGATATGTTCATACCAAAAGGGGAGGAGGAATCCATGCCCATGATTTCCATGCCAAATATCCCTGAGAGCAGAAACACAGCTACAGCATACAAAACATGCATCTTGCTCCTTTCAGTTAATATTAAAACAGCAGATACGGCGAGCAAAATCCAGGGCACTATGCGGTCAACCAACCAGTAAAAATCTCCGGGAGGCCCAATCAAAAACCTGAACGGGATGAGAAGAATGAAAGCCATCATAACAGCTCCGTAGCTTCCTGCTGCCGATAGAGATATTGCTTCATATCCTCTTCCTTCAAGAAGCAGGGAATGGGCAGGCAGGAGCAGGAGGGCGGTGTCTTCCTCCGGCGCCCCGATGAATGTCGACGGGATTATGTTGACAAACGTATGGGCTATGGAGGTGGAAATAATGATTATGCCCATAAGAATGGAAATCATTTCGCCTTTGATAAAAGAGATTGATAAAAGAAAAGCGGAGATGCTTCCGTATAATGAAAGAAGGATGATGGCTACGTTGTTTGCATGAAATCCTGGCACAAGCCCTGTTATGCATCCAAGCGCTGTCCCTATGAGGGCGAATGATATGATAAGGGCAATATCCATCATATCAATCTACCTTTCCGATGCCATGCTCCTTCTCTTTTATCTCGAGATACATGCAAATATTTTTTGAATCATATTTGAAGAGGGCTTTTACATAAATGTGCTCATAATTTTCGATTTCCATGCTGAAATTTTCAGGATAAAAGACCTTTATTCTGTATTCCCTTTCAAAATCCGTTAGATAGAAATATCTGGTATGCACCCCATTCACATAGCCCGTAACATTGACATTGGTACCCAAATATTTCTCAAAATTTTCAGATAGTTCCCACAACGGCATACTCCTTTCATCCCATTTCTCGCGCATCTCCACACTTTCCGAAAAAATTTCCAATTGGTTGCCATATCTTCCAACTCTTCCAGTAACTTTTACTATATCGCCGTATGACGCTTCGGTTGAGCCACGGATAAAAATTCTTGCAGAATGGTTGCCATCCTTCAGAGTTATAATCTCTGATTTCTCATTGAATTCTTTATCAACAACCATCCCCTCAACAACCACTCTTTTTCCTTCATATTTTTCCAAATCGGAAATGCTTATTTCTGGAGGATGAGAAATCGCACTCAGAAAATAAAGGAAGAGGATGCATGTAATTGAACCTGCAAGATATGCATATTTTTTCATGCATCACCCGCTTACGATTCATCACATTTTCTGTTGGGTACGAATATTTTTTCGCTTTTTATTTTTTTCTTCATTTTCAATCATATTACCACCCATTCATTCTCATAAACAAACCCAACA
>JAGGSL010000039.1 GCA_021159125.1 Thermoplasmata archaeon | reverse complement strand
GGGCTAGTGGTCTAGGGGTTATGACGTTGCCCTTACGAGGCAAAGGTCGCCGGTTCGATTCCGGCCTAGCCCATTACCAAATGAATACCAACATACTTGGTTTTACAGAATATGCAAAAACCGAATGAAGAGTACATGGTTATGCAAAAGCGCTCATGGTCCACTGTATTGTTTTCCTTATTCATTGCCTTGCTATTGGTTGAAATAATTTTCAAAGTCCCTGAAGAAAGTTATTGGAGACCTGTCTTTTATTGTCTGATCATTGTTCCGGTTGCTTTTATCCTGATTTACCGCTTCCTGATTAAAGAAGGAATTGCTTCATATCATGATTTCGGTTTAACAAAAAATCATATCTTTAAGAATGCCATTATAGGCATCTCTCTGGGAATTGCATCGGGAATTATTGCTTTTATCGCAGCCAGATATTACTTTAATTTGAATGCTTTTGAGGAAAGGAATATGATATTTGCCATAATTGCAAAAAGCGTTGCAGCTCCGATATGGGAAGAATTTGTTTTCAGGGGAATTATGTTTTCTTCATTGCTATGGATTTTGGATTGGAAAAAGGATTGGCCACAGGAAAAGCGCATTTTATGGATTGGATTTTCATATACAGTTATAGCGGTGATATTTACCTTTGGACACTACGGCACATCTGACCTTGTTATCGTTTATTTTGCAGGGATTGTTGATACGGCTGCTTTTCACCTTACCAGAAGTTTGGTCGCACCTATTTTTACACACTCGATATATAACCTTCTCCAGATATTACTGCCCGCTTACACGTCATAACAAACCAAAATTCTGTTCTGATATCGGAAAACACCAAAATACCTAATCTTTCGATTTTTGCACGGAGCAACGCCAATGCACAAAATTTTATATACTTGGATAACATATTAGCTTTTGCTGTTTTGGGAAGTGATATAAATGGATATGGAAAATAAAAAGGGAACAACGACAATCGGGATGGTATGCAAAGACGGTGTTGTTGTCGCCACAGAGCACAGGGCAACAATGGGCACAATGATAGCTCACAAAACCGCAAAGAAAGTCTACAGGATAAATGACCATCTTGCGATGACCACTGCTGGCCTTGTGGGCGATGCACAGATGCTCGCCAGATACCTCAAAGTTGAAACAGATCTTTATAAGTTGCAGAGAGGGAGCGATATTCCCGTAAAAGGCGCAGCTACTCTTATGTCCAACATACTCAATCAGAGGAAATTCGCCCCGTATTATGTGCAGTTGATCATAGGAGGAGTCGATAAAAGCGGATCGCATATATTTTCTATAGATGCTGCTGGCGGCTCCATAGAGGATAAATATACGACAACAGGTTCAGGTTCACCCTATGTTTTTGGTGTTCTCGAAGATAATTACAGGGACAATATAACAATAGATGAGGGAATAGACCTTGCCATAAGGGCACTTTCTGCTGCCATGAAGCGCGATTCCGCATCTGGCAACGGCATGGACATCGTTGCAATAACCCCGAAGGAATATAGAGAGATAACGCAGAAAGAAATAGATGAAAGAAAAAATAAGCTTGAGATAAGTTAAATATTATATTCATGTCAGTTGAAGACATTTTGCAGGAGATAAGGGAAGAAGTAAGGGCAATTTTACCGGCATCCATAAGAGTTACGGATATAGACTTCGAGGGTGCACAGCTTGTCATTTACACCAAAGACCCCGATAAATTCGCGGATAACAGCGATCTGGTTCGCCAGCTTGCCAAGAAAATCCAGAAAAGGATAGTTGTAAGACCGGATCCATCAGTTCTTGAAAGCATAGATGTGGCAGAGGAAAAAATAAGGCAGCTGCTGCCCGAAGAGGCGAACATTGCAAACATGTATTTTGAGCCAGATATCGGGGAGGTTACAATAGAGGTTGAAAAGCCGGGCGTTGCGATAGGCAAACACGGCTCTCTTCTGAATGATATAAAGAGGGAGATAGGATGGACCCCCAAAGTAATAAGAACTCCTCCAATGCCCTCAAAGACGGTTCAAGAAATAAGGGGTTACATCAGGGTTAATGCTGATGAGCGGAAGGAGTTTCTGCGCCGCCTTGGCAGGCGCCTCCACAGGGGCGTCTCCGAAGGCGAGAAATGGGTAAGGATGACTTCCCTTGGCGGATACAGGGAGGTGGGCCGCTCATGCACTTTGCTTTCCACGCAGGACAGCAAGATATTGATTGATTGCGGCGTGGATGTCTCCTCCTCCGGCAGCGGCTCGCCGTACATTCATATGCCGGAAGTGCTGCCTCTCGAATCAATAGATGGTGTTGTCGTTACCCATGCCCACCTTGACCACTCAGGGCTTGTTCCCCTGCTTTACAAATACGGCTATGACGGGCCTGTTTACTGCACATACCCCACAAGGGATGTGATGGTTCTCATGCAGATGGATTATCTGAAGGTATCGGCAGAAAATGCGAAAAAACCGCCGTACCTGTCAGAGCATATAAGGGAGGAAATCAAGCATTCCATACCCCTGAATTACGGGGATACGACAGATATCGCTCCCGACGTACGGCTGACCATGCACCGCGCGGGCCACATTCTCGGCTCTGCAATATGCCATTTCCATATCGGGGATGGGCTCTACAATATTGCATTCAGCGGCGACATAAAGTATGAACAAACACTCCTTTTCAGCCCTGCGGCGACGCATTTCCCCCGTCTGGAGGCGCTCGTCATAGAATCTACTTATGGCGGAAGCAAGGATGTTCAGCCGAGCAGAAAAAAGGCAATTGAAAAAATGAGGGATGTTGTCCAAGCAACTCTCCAGAGGGGTGGAAAGGTAATCATTCCTGTTTTCGCGATAGGCCGTTCTCAGGAGGTCATGATTGTTCTGGAGCAGCTCATGCGCGATGGCGAAATTCCGAAAGTTCCTGTTTATCTCGACGGCATGATATGGGAGGCAACGGCAATCCATACGGTCTATCCCGAATATTTGAATAATAAGCTCCGCCAGATGATTTTCCAGGAAGGCGAGAACCCGCTCATGTCAGAAATATTCGAGCGAGTGGACAGTTATGATAAAAGAGAGGAAATACTTGATAGTGCAGAGCCCGCGATCGTTCTTGCAACCAGCGGTATGATGAACGGAGGGCCCGTGCTTGAATATCTGAAAAAATGGGGAGACGATGAGCTCAACTCACTCATATTTGTTGGCTACCAGGCGGAGGGAACGCTGGGAAACAAGATACAGAAAGGATGGAAGGAAGTGACGGTTTCAAACCAGACGATAGAACTGAAACTAAACGTGGAAACATGCGAGGGCTTTTCAGGCCATTCCGACAGAAACGAACTCATGAATTACGTGAAGAATGTAACCCCAAAACCGAAGAGGGTGATAGTCAATCACGGAGAGGAGTCAAAATGCCTTGATTTTGCCTCAAGCATTTACAAAAAATACAAAATCAAAACAATTGCCCTCAAAAATCTGGAAACGGTGAGATTCAGGTAGGTATTGTTGCAACGGCGTATCACTTGTATGCCTTACTTCTATGGGCGATTCTGAGGACTATTATCCCTTTCCTTGTTTTTGTGTATATCACACGGTAATCTCCTATGCGATACCTGAACAGCCCTTTGAATTGACCTGAGAGAGGGATGCCCGGATCTTTCCCTTCGGAAAAGTTTTTCTCCAGATGTTCTACAATCCTCTTCGCTAATTTTTTATCCAGATTTTTTAGATCTCTGATTACAGACGATTTGTATTTTATTTTATAACCCAAGTTTCTCCCTCATTTCCTCGCTTGAAATGATTTCATCATCCATCTCTGATTACAGACGATTTGTATTTTATTTTATAACCCAAGTTGCTCCCTCATTTCATCGCTTGAAATGATTTTATCATCTTTGTCCCTCAAACGCTCTAGAGCAATCAGATAATCTGCATACTCCTGCATATAGGATTCTATTGCTTTACGGATTATGTATGTCCTGGAACGGTCTATGGAATCCGCCAAATCATCCAGTTCGTTTACAATTTTATCCGGCAGTCTTATGGAGATGGCAACTGACATTTTCACTCATGTAATACATAGAAATACTTGTATATTAATGTATTGCAATGTATGATAAAGGTGCCAACACATCACGTTTCGTCACATACTTATATATGCACATGATATAAACATGTGAAGCGAATTGTTTGCATTCTGCTCGTGCTTTTCCTTCTATCATTTATTCCAGTTTCGAATGGCGGCGATGGGGCAAAAAAAATTTTTGTTGCTCATATCGACGGCATGATTGCAGGAGGCACAGAGAATCAATTCGAGAAGGCAATAGAAATTGCAGAACGCGAAAACGGGGCGGCCCTCATAATAATGCTTGATACACCAGGCGGTCTTTCAGATGCAATGAAAGGGATAATAAAGGATATTGAAGGGGCAAAAATTCCTGTTATAGTATACGTTGCCCCTGAAGGTGCTTATGCTTTTTCAGCTGGAGCGTTCATACTGCTTTCGTCCCACCTTGCGGCAATGGCGCCATCCACTGCCATAGGCGCATGCCAGCCCCGCATCATAAATCCTGCTACCGGCACTGCCCAGGAAGCGCCCCAGAAGGAAATAAATGCATATGCCGCATACATAGAAAGCATCGCTTTACGCCATGAAAGAAATGGGACCGCTGCCCGCCGCTTTGTTACAGACAACCTTGCTTTCGACCCGCATCAGGCACTGGAGAATGGGAGTATTGAAATCATTGCAGGGAGTGTGGACGAGCTTATAGAAAAGGCTGACGGGATGAGAATAAGGGGCTCCCTGAATGGCGATGAGAATGTTACCCTCGACCTCAAAGGGGCAAAGATTGTTAACGTAGGATGGAATTTCAGAGATAGAGTAATAAACTACCTCACAGACCCGCAAATTGCCTCTCTCCTGCTCACAATCGGCATACTGGGGCTTATATTTGGTTTTCTCACGCCCGGATTTCATCTGCCCGAAACTCTCGGAGCGATATTCCTGGTGCTCGCCCTCTACGGACTTTCTTACATAGGCATAAATGCCGCAGGTGTTCTGCTAATCGTTCTTGCATTCATATTCATTGTGGTTGAGGCACACACTCCCACTTTCGGATTCTGGACTGCCGCTGCAATCATTTCCTTCGTATTCGGTATAGTTTTAATACCTGCTGCCAATTCAGTATATGAGATGCCTGCAGACTGGTTTGTTTCATTTCGCATCACGAGCATTATCGCCGCAGTTGCCATAGGGGCATTTTTTGCATACGCCCTTGCTGCCGTAATTAAAGCAAAGAGAGCAAAACCGAAAATGGGGGATGAGGAGTTCATAGGGCTGGAAGGTATCGCCATAACAGATATCGCCCCGAAAGGGCAGGTAAAGGTGAGGGGCAGGATATGGGAGGCGGAGGCGGCGGAGGAAACGGAAGATATAAAGGAAGGGGATGAGATTATCGTGGTTGCAAAAGAAAGAATGATTTTAAAAGTGAAAAAGCGTAAATAATAAGTATTAGCAGCACAATTTAATTCTGTCCTGGGGAGGAACAAAATGCTGAAAAAAGAAACGTGGATACGGCTATCCACAGACAAGTGGGAGTATACCCAAAAAATAAAAATCGAGAGCTGATTCACTGCATACTTTAGAGGAGCAGGATGAAGCCCTACAGATTAAAAAGGAAAAGGATAGCCAGAAGGAGAATCAACCGCCTTTTCGAAATGGCTGAAAAAATGGCGCTGGAAGGCAGGATTGAGCTTGCGAACAGATATGTGGAGATTGCAAGAAAGATAGGTATGAAGTATCTTGTAAGAATTCCGAAACAATATAAAAGGAGATTCTGCAGGGAATGCCATTCGTACCTGCTTCCTGGCGAGAACTGCACGGTCAGGGTAAAAAAGAAGACAATCATCATTTCATGCCACAACTGCGGAAATGTAATGAGAATTCCTTTTGCGAGGTAGCATGGACATAGAGGAAATTGAGGAAAAAATAAAAAAATGTACAAAATGCCCCCTTCACGAAACAAGAAAAAATGCCGTGCCAGGTGATGGAAACAGAAATGCGAAAATAATGTTCATAGGGGAAGCGCCCGGCAAGAATGAAGACGAGGTTGGCAGGCCATTTGTCGGCAAGGCAGGGCAGTTCCTCGATTTTGCGATGTCAAATGCAGGGATGAAAAGAGAGGATGTCTACATAACAAACGTGGTAAAGTGCAGACCCCCGAAAAATAGAGATCCGAGAGAGGAGGAAATCAAAGCATGTTCCCCTTATCTCGATGAACAGATTGCTGCAATCAAACCAAAAATTTTATGCACTTTGGGAAAATTTGCAACTTCCTATATTCTATCCTCTTACGGATTTGAAGTTGAGCCGATATCAAGAGCGCATGGCAAGGTTTACTCATCTCCAGTTGCAATGGTAAAAATAATTCCGATGTACCACCCTGCTGCAACAATATACAATCCTTCCCTCAAGGAACAATTTTTGAGGGATATGAAAGCTGTCAAAAGCGCAATTTAAAGCTCAAAATTATCATAAAAATATTCCTTATTGTAAATGATATATCTCAAAAGTTTTTTGCCATACTCCGTCAACTTTCCGTCTTCATCTATGTATCCAAACTCTCTGAGTTTCTTAAGCAATCTCGCATCCACTTTTTCCGGGTCATCCTCGCAAACCCTTGCAAGGGCGATTATGCTCCTTGCAAACATTTTTGCGCTTATCATTCCAAAATTATTAGCACTATGTAGTATGTAAA
The DNA here is from genome assembly GCA_021159125.1 of Thermoplasmata archaeon. GTDB lineage: Archaea > Thermoplasmatota > E2 > UBA202 > DSCA01 > VBQP01. The sequence continues at coordinate 2,818 of JAGGSL010000039.1, read as the reverse complement.
TTTTTATAAAAATTTTGAGAAATACTGCAACTTTTTGAAGCAAAGTGATATCAGCAAATAAAAAACAAAAATCATTTCTTTAAGGACTCAAGATTGGTGAGGAATTGCCTCATGTTTTTATCCACGACATGAATGATTTCATCTAAGTTGCCAAGCACTACCTCGGGCAGTTTTGCCATTTGTGGTTTACAGTAAGGTATGATATAAAACCGATCGATTTTTAGAAAGACAGATATACAAGCTTAATGTTACCTACAATAGAGGAAACAAAATGGAAGGAACAGTAAAAAGATGGATGACATCTTATGGGTTTATAGGAGCAGAAGAAATGAAGGAAGATATTTTTGTGCATCAGTCTGATGTGAAAGGGGAAAAGCCGTTGATGGTCGGACAAAAAGTAAAGTTCGATGTGAAACAAGAATCGAGAGGGCCAAAAGCAGTCGATGTTGAAGTGATAGAGTAAGATAAAGTTAACTTATCCTGCTTCAAAATCCACTCTGCTGTATAATTTTTTCATGAACAGCAGAGATGCATTACAGCAGACCCCAACAACATTTGCAACCACTATTGACAAATCTCTGCGCATTACACCATAGAACAGCCACAAACTCATTCCAATAATCAAAACAAGAGGCATGTAATATGAAACATCATCCAGTTTTTTAGTCCTGAATCCCCTTACCAATTGCGGGATAAAGCCCGCAGATGTTATCCCTCCGGCCAAAAGCCCCAGTATCGTCCAATCCGTAACCATAAGGCACTATCACTCCAGAGATTTAAATTTTTTTGATGAATTCAAAAATTTGCGAAATGCCATTGTTGGGCGAAATTGAAACATATTAAATTTACAAAACCTATAATTTTGTTATAAAATCATAAATTCCCTCAGCTATATCCCGCCAGCTGTCATTATAAAAAAAGTGATGGCAGCCCTTGTACAATCTATATTCTGCATTGTATTTCTCGGCTACTCTTTTAACCAGTTCAGGGGCGCATAGCCGGTCATCCTTTGTTGCAATGAAAAGGAGGGGGCAGTTCACTTTATTTTCATCTACCGCTATACGGTTCATTCCAAGTTCATATGTAACGAGTGCTGATTCCTTTTCCAATTTTTCATATATGCTTCTTGCATCTTCTTCTTTCACCCCGACCAGCATGTATTTTTTAACATATTTGTAATCTTCTTTGAACGGTTTTCCCATGATAACTCTTGGTGCATACTTGGCAGAGGCCAGCACAATGCCACCGCGAAACTTCACCCCTTTCGGCGCTGCGGAGCATATGGCAACGCCGCCCTTTATATCGGTTTCCTCTGCCAACTTCTGGACAATCAAACCGCCCATTGAATGGCCTATAACTATATCGTTTTCTGTTACCATTGCCTTTACTTTATCCACATAATCCCTGATACGGGCTTTCCTCAGATTCAATCCTTCCCTCAAATTTACTGCCCTACACGAAAAACCTCTCTCGTTGAAAAAATCGATAACCGGATGCCACACGTCGGCATTGGATAACATTCCGTGAACAAAAATAAGCATGATTAAAAAGTATAAATGAGAGCTTAAATAGCTTAGGGTTCCATTGATTTCCCAAACCCCGATTCAGCAATTCTTTACGGTGGCTCCTCGTTGAGCAGTCTGTACAGATTGAAGTAATGTGTGGGCGTGTCAAACGCTATTCTGTCTCTTTCGGCAAAACTCACAACAATATCTCCTGTTTCAGGGCATGAGACCCACATGTTCCATGCCCTATTGAAGCTTGTTCCCTCTGCAAGTTTTATCAGTATTTTCAAAATAATGTCCGTATCCCCTCTATAGCCCTTCTTGAACATCTCCATGGAATTGTTCAGTTCCATATTTCCCAGATTTTTCTCCAGCAGATTGCTCATCGCCCTGTAACTGTTCCATATCACGAAATAGGGCTCGCCATCGGTAAAAACTCTCAGGAAGCCTGCAAGTCCTGACGGGTCGTAATGCTCCCGTTGCGTGGCTGCAAGTTCAGGCGAGATAAAAAAATTCGTCCTTCTCACAACATGGTCGATAGCCCAGAAAGGAGGCGTTGATTCAACAGGGTTGTTATAAGTGCCAACATATGAAAGATTTGCGGTAACCTCCACGGCATAACCAATCGGTACATTTGCATCGGAAACGATAAAACTCCACCCAAGCGTGCTATTGGTTGTCAGATAATTTATGGCTTCTTCGGCACTGGAAGCATGGTCGAGAACCATCTGAATGCGTATCATTGCAGGAGTACCATGTATTGTCTGGTCATTGCTCCAGCATGTGTGGATTCCCACTGCTATACCTCTTTCATTGAACCCACCGCCCCCGCTCAGGGAGCCTGCCACCGAGGGAGAAATTGACGAATACCCGTCTTTCGGCTTTCTGACGATAAGGACAGCGTTATCATGGGCATATCTGCCGGTTACAGGATCCTGAATATTCATACCCAAATCAAAACTTCTGAAGTGGTAAAGTTTGCCGTCTTTTGTTGCATTCCCCCAGGCGGAGATGCCGAAGCATCCCATGTCCCATGTCATCACAGCCGTATATGCTGCTGCCACCTTCTCAAATTCAACGCCTGCCCCGTCTGCAAGTCCGTGCAATTCCCGGATATATTCATCAGGAATGTATTCTTTCGTGGCATTCCACATTTCCAGAAGTTTTTCATATGGGAGAGACGCATCATTCAAAAAAGCCCTCAAATCCTGCTGAGTTTCATTTCTCAGAAGATAGCCGTGCTGGTAGCCCATTTCATAATTCGAGCCGCTAACATGAAGAATTTTCACCCCGTCCTTTTCCTCCAGCCAGCC
>JAGGSL010000154.1 GCA_021159125.1 Thermoplasmata archaeon | reverse complement strand
GACAATGGCAACTATACCATACAGGCAAGGGCATATGATGGGCAGGAATATTCTTTGATAGACTCCATCGCAGTGAATGTTAAAAATGTGGAAGGAGACAATGCAGGCAATACATTGATTTATATTATTATTGTCATCGTTCTCATTATAGTAATGTTGGTACTGGCGTATCTTGTGATAAAAAGGAAAGGGCAAAGGTAACGAATACTTACGTCGTCTTTGTTTCCCCAAAGTTTAAATATAAATTTAGGTATACCTAAATTTGGTGGCAGGTAGCAGAATGAAAAAAATAGTCCTTATGGGAAATCCCAATGTTGGCAAAAGCGTCGTATTCTCGCGCCTTACAGGGGCAAATGTCATTGCTTCCAATTATCCTGGCACGACTGTTGATTTTTATGAAGGTTCTATGAGACTCGAAGGAGAGCATGTGAAAATAATAGACGCCCCTGGCACTTATTCGCTGAAACCCACCAATAAGGCAGAGGAGGTTTCCGCAAGTCTGTTCGAGGATGCAGATATAATAATAAATGTGGTTGACGCAACAAATCTTGAAAGAAATTTGTATCTCACGCTTGAAATTCTTGAGAGGGAAAAGCCAACTGTCATTGCCCTCAATTTATGGGATGAAACAAAACATCTTGGCATAGAGATTGATTATAAAAAGCTGGAAGAAATGCTGGGAGTGCCTGTGGTGCCCACTGTTGCCCTCACAGGAGAAGGGATAAAAGAGCTGGTAGAAAGGCTGAAGGAAGCAAAAAAGGTGGAGTTTCCACGCCTTAGCGAGGATGAAAAATGGGTGAAAATCGGGAAGATTATAAAAGAGGTTGAGGCAATAAAGCACCATCATCACACCCTCAGGGAGAGATTATCCGATATCACGATAAAGCCGGTTACAGGCATACCCATTGCGATAATAATAGTTGCATTCTCCTTTTTTGTGGTAAGGATTATAGGTGAAGGGCTCATAACTTATGTACTTGACCCTCTATTCGATGCTTATTATCCTGTGGCAACAGGGATAAGCAATTTTCTCGGTAGCGGCATAATTCATGACATACTGATAGGCACGCTTATTGATGGAAAAATAGATTACATGCAGTCGATGGGATTACTTACAACAGGTTTGTATGTCCCCTTTGGTGCAGTTCTTCCATATATAATCTCCTTCTATTTCACCCTCTCTTTGCTCGAAGATTCAGGATATCTTCCAAGACTTGCAACACTTGTCGATAACATATTTCACAAGCTCGGAATGCATGGGCACGGAATTGTGCCAGTATTTTTAGGCTTTGGATGCAACGTTCCGGGAGTGCTCTCATCGAGGGCTCTCGAAACAAGGAAGCAGCGGTTCATATCAGCCACACTTACAGCAATATCAGTTCCGTGCATGGCGCAGACAGCAATGATATTCGGAATACTCGGCCCCTATGGAATGAGATATGTCGCCATGGTTTATGCCACCCTTTTCGCCGTTTTCATAATCGCAGGCCTCCTGCTAAACAAATTTGTAAAAGGGGAAAGCCCCGAGATATTTCTTGATATACCGCCCTACAGAAGGCCGAGCATGAAAGCAATAGCAAAAAAGACATGGATGAGGATAAGATGGTTTTTGGAAGATGCGATTCCATGGCTTTTTTTGGGCGTTCTTTTAGTTAACATACTCTACGCCATCGGGTTCTTACAGTGGCTGGGGAATGTATTTTCTCCAATAACCTCAGGATGGCTTGGGCTTCCAGATGAATCGACAACAGCTCTCCTTATAGGGTTTTTAAGGAAAGACCTTGCCGTTGGAATGCTCCTCCCCCTCGGAATGAAGCCCATGCAGCTTGTAATCGCCACAACTATCCTTGCCATTTATTTCCCGTGCATTGCAACCTTTGCAGTCATGCTTAAAGAGCTCGGAATAAAGGATTTGATGAAATCTGTAGCAATAATGATTGCAACAGCGCTTATAGTGGGCGGAGCGATGAGAGGTGTTTTGCTCGGATTTTAAACATACATAATGAAAACAAGCAGGGAAATGCTTATTATGGTGAGCATGCCCCATACCCCCACATTCCACCTGAATACTTTTAACCCGTCAAGAGGACCGAAAGGGATAAGGTTAAAGAAAGCAAGGAATGCATTTATGTATGCAACAAAGAGTGATATTGACGCTACAACACCTCCAGAGAAAAGCCCGATTGTTACAAAAATCAGAGAGATTAAAATGTTTGTTGACGGACCTGCAGCAGATATCTTTCCGCTCTCCTCCCTGCTGGGCCTTCCCCATATCTGCACTGCCCCCGGGGCGGCAAATACAATGCCTACAGTCATGCCCAAAAAAAGAGCGAGCAGCAATCCCTGGGGAAACATTCTGAACTCTGACCAGTACCCATACTTTTGGCCCATGTATTTGTGGGCAGTTTCATGACAGAAAAATGCGGTTACTATCGCAAGGAAAGAGAGGGGCATATTTTTTATTGCTGCCAGTACGTGGGCAAGGGGAGGATATGGAACAAAAACGAATGAGAATGCAACAGTGAGAGTGCCCATTGCAATTAAGATATGAATTATTTCTGTTCTGCTAAATTTTATGCCAGCATTACTTCCATAACCGCCATAGCTATCATTGCTCCACGGCATGTCATGAAACGAATAGTAGATTTTTCTCCCATCCATGCAGGGATATCCTTCCCCTATTTATCAACTTTTTCTAATCTCATATGCCCTGAGTGCATTTTCTAACATGCAGGCAATAGTCACAGGTCCGACGCCGCCTGGCACAGGCGTTATCATCCCTGCCTTTTCTTTCACAGCATCAAAATCCACATCCCCGCATATCTTCTCTCCTTCCTTCACTATTCCCACATCTATGACAATGCTTCCCTCCCTCACATGCCTATCGGTTATAAGCCCTTTCACTCCGGCACCGCTGATAATTATATCTGCAGTACTTGTGTGCTCTGCCAGATTATCTGTATAAACGTGGCAGACAGAAACAGTGGCATTTCGGTTAAGCATCATGGCTGCAAGGGGCTTTCCCACAATGTTACTGTGATTCACTATTACCACATTTTTTCCTTTAACGTCCACCCCTTCATGTTCCAGTATTTTTATTACAGCAAGCGGAGTGCATGGGACAAGAAATTCTCTGTTCAACATTGTCATGCCCATATTGCAGGGATGCACACCCTCAACATCCTTATCGGGGTCAATTGCACTCGCAATCTCGCTGTAATCAATTTCTGGTAGAGGGAGTTGAATCATTATGCCATGCACCTCGTCATTTTCATTCAATTTTTTAATCTCCCTTATTATTTCTTCTTTGGTAACATCTTCATGAAATCTGATTGTTTCTGAATCGAATCCAACCCTTCTGCATGCCTTCTCCTTAAGTTTGGCATAAAGTTCGGATTCTTCATTTCCTCCGACAAGGATTGTGGCAATATGGGGCTTTTTGTGCTGGCTTTTTTCAATTATCTCTTTCTCAATTTTTCTTGCAATCTTCCTCCCGTCTATAATATGCATGCAATGAAATAAATCAAAAATAAAAATAGTTTTGTATCTCAGGCAGGATATAGAATGTGGAGGGCAGTCACTATCACTGCAGTTGCAACTCCCATAACTATAACCCACACCGGATCTATTTTCACTCCTGTCTTCTCTTCCTCAAAGTAACGAACCAGACCTGCAGCAGACTGAAATCCAGTATTCTTCTTATTTTTTCCCATGAAAGTAAAATATTTTTATGATATTTATATATTTGCTTCAAACTATGCAAATTTTGTCTTTGCCTCAAAATTTTTCGAAGATTTTAAGTACTACTACCTAAAATAACATGTGGACAGTGAAGGGGAAACCGAGGTTGGGGTAGAGAGCTATTTTAATAACGCCTGCCTCAGGTTCCCCCAAGCTGTTTTTACGAATGACTGAGATAATTCTCTCCCCATATTTAACATGTGTATTGAACATATAAAGTTAGTGGTAATCAGATATTGTGATGGCCTCAAACCAGGAATGCATTGAAAGCTTACGGGTCTTATCAATTATTTACCGGGTGCTAAAGTTGGCAAAATCAGAATAAAATAAAAAGTTTTAAATAAATCGCTATCTTTCGATAGCATGGAAGGGGACAGGGGATCAGCTGAAAGTTATTTCAGGGCCATACTTGATAACATCCCTGCTGGAATTATTTTTTTTGATAAAAACGGAAAGACAATATACAAAAATAAAAAAGTCGGGGAGATAGTTGGCAGCCCGGAAAATATTGCCAAAGAATCAGGTTGCTCCAAAGAACTCAAAAATCTCATAAGCAAAGGGATGCAATTCCGTAATGCCATGTGGGAGAAAAACGGAAGATTTTTTTCTGTTGACGGAATCCCCATGCAAGACGGCTCCATAATCATAATGAATGATGTTAGTGAGAAAATATATGCTGAAAATGCCCTCAAAGAAAATGAGAGGAAGTACCGCATACTTACAGAAAGTTCCCCTGCCGGGATAGTGATTCTAAACGGCAATTCATGCATCTTCGCGAATAAAAAATTCAGAGAAATAGTTGGGTATGACAGCACCGATGGAAAAAATATCACTGATTTTGTGCATACAGGAGATGTTGCGCTTATCAGAAAAAAAATAGATGAAGCAATGGAAGGAAAAGATACGCCTTCGTGCACAATAAGATTGGTGGATAAAAATGGAAAGGTAGCATGGACTGAGATAAATTTATCTCTCGTCAATTATGAAGGTAAGAAAGAGGTCATACTGAATATAGCGGACATAACAAAAAAGAAAATGATGGAGGAAGAGCTCGACCTCTCAAACAAAAAAATGAAGGAAATAATCGAGAGAGAGCAGAGGTTTATCGAAGATATTTCCCACTACTTTTTCAATCCCTTATGCATAGCAAAAGGGTACATAGATCTGTCGCTAAAGGAAGCTACACCTGAATTAAAAAGAAAACTAGAGATAACCAGAACGGCCGTTGATAGGGTCGAGACAGTCGTCAAACATGTAGTGATGGAGGGAAAAATCTATGAGTAAGCGAAATTTTTTAATAAAACACGCCAATTAGGGAAATAGAATGAGTATTGAGGAATTGCAGAAGAGAAGAGAAGAACTGAGAAAAAAGTTGGGTGAGGTAAAGGAAATAAGGGAGAAATTTAATGAGAAAAGCAAGCAATTGAAGGAAAAGAGACAGGAACTTGCTGCCCAGATTAAGAAATACAAGCAGGAGGGACTGCACCACAAGGAGCAGAGAGATGAGACAAATATAAGGGTTGCAAACTCCAAGAAAAGAAGAAGAGAGCTAAATAAAGAATACAAAGAAATAAGAAAAGAAATAGAAAGATTGAGAAAAAAATACCTTCCTGAAGGCGAATCATTGGAATTTCTTAATAAAAGGAAAGAAGAACTTGAATTCAAGCAGATGACCCATCAGCTATCAAAAGGGAAGAACAGGAATTGGTGGAGGAACTTTCCAAACTTAATGAGAAAATAAAAGAAAGACAAAAAATCCTTGAAAAAACGCCTGAATTGAAAGAAATTCTGGAGAAAGAGAGGCTCATAAAGGAGAAGGGAGATAAAGAACACGTTAAAGTGAGAGAGTTAGCCGATAAGGCGCAGGAAGAACATCTCAGGATGATGGAATGCTTCAATAAATCAGACGAACTCTACAAAGAATTGAAGAAAATTCAGAAGGAATATGTCATGGCACGGCTGGATGCAGACAAAGCCCACAAAAAATTTGTTTCCTACATTAAAGAAATAAGAGAGATAGAAGAGCAGATGGAATCCATGAAGAAGAAGGAAAAAGTGGACAAGATACAGAAAGAAAGAACTGCAATACAGAAAAAAGCAGATGACGTTTATGAGCGTTTCAAAAAAGGCGAGAAGCTCTCCACAGAGGACTTCATGCTTCTACAGAAAGCGGGGTTGATATAGTTATCTTTCCCAAGGAGGCTTTCCAATAATATATTCTGTCCAGAATGAAGCATTTTCTTCGTTTACGAAATCCCCGTCTTCGCATATCTTCGCCTTACTTTTTAGTTTATTCAAATCTTTCCCGAGATTCAAATTGGCCATCTTCTCATTTAGGAGAGCATGTGCATCGTTATATCCCCTCCTTATCTCGACCCACCATCTCCCATCTTTCAGATATGGCCCCTTAATCACATTGTGATTGCCTTTCCACTTTGATAGAAAAGCTTCCACGTGCTCGCCTTTATTTTCCGGCGGCCCCATATGGACTTTGGATTCTGAAATTTTTTTCTCTTTCAATTTTGCCATTATCATAATATGGCTGTTTACATAATAAAGCGATTCGGCTACGGCAAAATCATTCTCCTGGAAAAGTTTCTCCATATTTTTTGTCGCCTTTTTTACCTGAGAGTAAAGAATGTCATCAATAAGGTCTGGCCTGGGCATGCATATCCCTATAAAGTCCTTTATCTCTTCCTTTATTTTATTTAGGGGCAATGGAGCGGCCTTCCTTGGAAAAAAGAACTCTATTTTCGGATTTTTCAGATATTCCCCTGCCGCAAAGATGAAAAACTCCAGTTTTTGAGGGGAGAGAGCAGCTGCAACATTTCTTGATGGGTCAACAGGATCAATAAAAACAAATCTCTCTGGAAATGATATATTGCTCGTTCCGTTGAGCGACAACACGACTTTGCCCTTCCAGTTTTGTGAATTTTTAAGCACATCCCTGAAAGAACCATATTTCAGTACCAGAAGTTCTGCAAGATATCCGGAAAATCCCTGCACCTTTATCTCCGCCCCATAACATCCTATGCCTTTTAAAAACTGCTTCAGAAGGCGCACCTCATTTTTATTTTTCAAGTTTTTTCTTATATATTCTGTATGGAAAGGCGTTCTGTCAACTGCACTCATTTTTTCTGATGCATCCTTTATCCTATAACAGGGAACTATGTCAACTTCATATTTTCCGTATTTCCCCCTTATATAGGGATGCTCCGCATATTGAACCTTCCAGTCCTGCAGTACCTCCTTCCCAATACCGAGAGAATGGTCTCTCATTTCATCTTTTGGATAGCCGGACGGAAATAAAATAAAAATATCTATGTCCAGCGAATTTTTAAGATACGTGCCCTTCGCTATTGACCCCACAAGCATCACCTCCACCTCCAGCCCCCTCTTCCTTGCTTCTATGGAAATCCTGTCCTCTATCTCGCTCACTGCTCTCTCGATTTCTTCTTCCTCTTCTTTGGAAGGGACGATTCTTTCCAGAACTTCTTTTATTATCTCCTCGTCTTTCATAATCTTACTTCAAGCAAAGTGGTATATAACGGCCCTTCTCTTCTCAACTCGCTTTTTTTGAGTTTTATGCCCTCTACTTTTATCTCCCCGAAGTGCCTTTCGGCATTTTTATTTATGAGTTCTTTAAGCATTTCTTTTCCCTTCGCACTTCTTACCCTCGCCAGTGTCACGTGGGGGGTGAATCTCTTTTCCTTTTTAAATCCGTATTTCTGCAAACCATCTTCAAGAACTCCTGCGATTTTTTTCATTTCCCCGTCGTCTTTCATACCGACCCATATCACTTTTATGTAATCCGTGTTTGGAAATGCTCCTGTGCCTTTAAGCTCCACAGTGAAAGGCGATATGCCGCTCACCGCTTCTTTCATGACCTCCTCTATTTTGGGAACCATCTCCTCATCTATCTCTCCCAGAAATTTCAGCGTGAGATGGATGTTTTCCGGTTCGACAAGTTTTATGGAAACGCCTGTTTTCCTCAACTCATCCTCAAATGATACAAGCGAGTCCATTGCGCCCACATCAATTGAAATAAACGACCTCATGGTCGCTTAATGTGTTTTGGAGTATATCAATATTTACCAAAAAGTAAAAAAGCCGTCTGGCATACCTAAGCAATGAATTTGGGATTGCAGGAAACGCTGACAGAGGATGCAGTGAAAGTCCTGCTCAGAGATTATGGCATTCCGACGACAGATTTTGTGGTGATAGAAAGCGATGATGACCTGGAAAGCATTGAACTGGAATTCCCTGTAGCCCTCAAAGTATGCTCGCCGGATATCCTGCATAAAACAGATGTTGGAGGGGTGGAACTCAATATAATGGATGAGGAAGAGCTTAAGAGAGAATTTTCGGAATTCAAAAAAAAGTTTCCCGGAGAGAGATTCATAATCGAAAAAATGGAACCTCAGGGCATTGAAATGATTGCAGGGCTTGTAAATGATGCATCATTTGGTATGAGCATAATGGTGGGGATGGGCGGCATATTTGCAGAAATGTACAAAGATGTTTCATTCCGCCTTGTGCCGATAAAGAGAAAAGATGCGGAGGAAATGATAGATGACTTGAAAGCAGGGGAGCTTTTTAAAGGATTCAGAGGAATTGAGCTTGATAGAAAGGCGATGGTCGAACTCCTGCTCAAACTGTCCCAGATAGGAACGGATTTTCCCTCAATAAGCCAGATGGATTTAAATCCTGTATTTGTTTACAGTAGCGGGCTCAAAGTCATAGATGCAAAAATGATAAAAATTAGATAGGTGAAAAAATGGATGTGTTATCAACAAAAGATAAAGCATTGCTTCTTGGAAATGAGGCAATAGTAAGGGGTGCGATAGAAGCAGGCATAGATGTCGCCACCACATATCCCGGCACGCCCTCTTCGGAAATTGCGGATACGTTCTCAAAAATAGCACGTTATTACAAAAGCAAAGGCCAGGAACCCGGCTTTTATTTCCAGTATTCAACAAATGAGAAGGTCGCAGTGGAAGTTGCGGCGGCGGCGGCCGTCTCCGGCCTGCGAGCACTTACATGTATGAAACACGTGGGGTTGAATGTTGCAAGCGATGCGTTCATGACTTACATGTATGTGGGATGCAAAGGTGGGCATGTTATTGTGACAGCAGACGATCCATCCTGCCATTCCTCACAGAACGAACAGGATAACAGATATTATGCTAAATTCGGAAATGCCCCGATGCTGGAGCCATCCAATCCACATGAAGCAAAGGAGATGACCATAGAGGCATTTGAAATTTCTGAAGAGCTTTCATTGCCAATATTGTTCAGGATGACCACAAGGACTTCGCATATCAGAGGGCCTGTGGAGCTTGGAAAAATAAATCTCAAGAAGAAGAGAGGAAAGTTTGAAAAGAATCCCCTCATGGTAACTGTTCCTGAAGTGGCAAGGAAGCTGCATCCCGTGCTATTGGAAAAAATGGAACGGGCGGAGCGGATTTCTGAGAAAAGCAAATTTAATTTTGTAGAGGAATTGGGCGGCAAGACAGGAATAATAACTTCCGGAGCGCCGTACAATTATGTGAAGGAGGTTGTACAGGAGCTGGGAGTAAAATGCAGGATACTGAAACTGGGAATGACAAACCCCATGCCCAGAAAAATGTGCATTGATTTTCTGAAAGAATGCGACAGAGTGATTGTTGTGGAAGAGCTTGAGCCGTTTCTTGAAGAGCAGCTTAAGGCAATGGCTTATGAAGAAGGAATAGACACAAAAATATACGGCAAGGGATACGGAAAACTCAGCAGATTGTATGAATACGATATGGATATTGTTGAATCCACTTTAAGAAAATTTTTCGGACTGAAAGAGAAAAAAGAAATAAAG
>JAGGSL010000149.1 GCA_021159125.1 Thermoplasmata archaeon | reverse complement strand
TTGGCATTCATACACATCCACTTCCATTATCCACTCCGGGAGTTTTATAAAAGGAATTGAAGGTATGTCTTCAGGTGAAGAAATCTTTTCCATTTCCCCCCCACACATGGGGCATATCTTATTCATGCACTGTAATGGAAGAACCTTACATAAACTTTTATTTCCGGGAACCGAAAGGCATATAAACCATCTTTCCTAATCTCTTCCTCCTGTTTCGCGGTGATAAAAATGAAAGAAGTTTATGCATTCGAAGAAGTAAAAAAGGAAATGAAGGATTTAGTGGGGAACAAAGGAGCGCAGCTCGGAGAAATGAGTGGTATAGGTATTCCTGTCCCTCCTGGTTTTGTTATTACGACAAGGGCATGTGTTAACTATCTCAAAAGAAAAGAAATTCCTGATTCGCTAAAAAAAGAAATACTATCCGCCATGAAAGAACTGGAAAAGAAAACAAAAAGAAAATTCGGCAGTACTGAAAATCCGCTTCTTGTCTCGATACGTTCGGGTGCTCCTGTTTCAATGCCGGGAATGATGGACACGATTCTCAATCTCGGACTTAACGATAAAACAGTTAAGGGACTTGCAAAGCAGACAAAAAATGAATGGTTTGCTTATGATACATACCGCCGTTTTATCCAGATGTTCGGGAGCATAGTTCTCGGAATAAGTGAGAAGAAATTTGACAACGTGCTTGAAAAAAGAAAAAAAGAGGAGAAAGCGAAGACAGACCAGGAAATTTCTGTGGAGGGACTGAAAAAGGTAGTTGAGGATTACAAAAAAATCGCATCAATTCCTGATGACCCGAAAAAACAGCTATTTATGGCAGTCGAGGCTGTTTTCAAATCATGGAACAATAAGAGGGCAAGAAATTACAGGAAATACCAGGGATTGCCAGATGATGTAGGCACTGCAGTTGTTGTTCAGACAATGGTCTTCGGAAATCTTGATGACAAATCAGGTACAGGCGTTGCATTCACAAGAAACCCTGCTACCGGAAAGAAGGAGCTTTACGGTGAATTCCTCCTTAATGCGCAGGGCGAGGATATTGTTTCCGGAAAGCGGACGCCGCAGCCTGTCGCCGCCCTCAAAAAGGTTTTTCCAAAAGTGTATAACGAGCTGGTGAAGACTGCAGAAAAGTTAGAGAAACACTACAGAAATATGCAGGATATGGAGTTTACAATCCAGCACGGCAAGCTTTACATACTTCAGACAAGAACAGGAAAGAGGACGGCTGTAGCAGCTATAAAAATAGCTGTTGATATGGTCGGGGAAAAGCTCATAACAAAAGAAGAAGCCATTATGCGTGTCAGCCCGGATGACATAGAAAAAGCGCTTCATCCGATAATAGACCCGAATGAGAAATACGAGGTGATTGCGAAGGGGCTTGATGCATCTCCTGGGGCTGCCTCAGGCGAAATTGTCTTCAGTCCGGAAAAGGCAGCTGTTCTTGGAAAGAAAGGGAAGAAAGTGATTCTTGTGAGAGAAGAAACGACGCCTGATGATATTCATGGTATCACTGCTTCTCAGGGAGTGCTGACAGCAAGAGGGGGTATCACAAGCCATGCTGCGGTTGTTGCCCGTGGTCTCGGAAAGCCCTGCGTAACTGGATGCGAAGCCCTTGTTATCGACGAGGAAAAAGAGCGGTGCAGAATAGGAAATTTGACTTTCAAGGAAGGGGATATGATTACAATTGACGGTTCCTCTGGAGAGGTTATAAAAGGTGCAGTTAAGCTTGTTCCGCCCACATTTACCAAGGAAACGGAAAAACTTCTTTCATGGGCCGATGAGACAAGGAAGCTCGGAGTGAGGGCAAATACTGATACTGTTGAAGGAGCAAAACTGGCGAGAAAGGAGGGGGCAGAGGGCATAGGACTCTGCAGGACGGAGAGGATGTTCAATGCGCCTGAACGCCTGCCCATCGTTAGAGAAATGATTCTTGCAGAAAACAAAAAGGAGCGAATGAAAGCCCTTGACAAGCTTTTACCTCTGCAGAAAAACGATTTTAAGGAGATACTCCGTGCAATGCACCCGCTTCCAGTAACAATACGCCTTCTCGACATACCTCTGCATGAATTTCTGCCGTCCACCGAAGAGATTTCCCGAGAGCTTTTATACCTCAAAGAATTTGATGCAGCAGTAAATTTATTGCAGGAAATACCCAACATATCAAAAATTCTTGACCCAAAACTCCATGTTTACTTGTCATCTGTTGAGAAATTCATAGAAGAGCTGACGAACGAGAAATATCATGTGCTGAGCAAAAAACTGATAGAAGAAAAGACAAACCTGCTCAAGAAAGTCCGTTCGCTTGAGGAAGTAAATCCAATGCTCGGGCACAGAGGAGTAAGATTGGGCATAACATATCCTGAGATATATGATATGCAGATCCGTGCTCTGTACGAAGCATCTGCAGAGCTTATCGGAGAAGGCGTGGAGGTTCATCCGGAGCTCATGGTTCCGCAGGTATGTACGGCCCAGGAGCTGAAATGGGTTTTCAAAAGAGTCAAGAAAATTGCACGCGAAGTCGAGAAAAAATATGGAGTTAAAGTTCCCCTTAAATTCGGGACGATGATAGAGGTTGTCAGAGCATGCATGAGGGCGGGAAAACTTTCGGAAATAGCCGAGTTCTTCAGTTTCGGTACCAATGATCTCTCGCAGGCAACGTTCAGCTTCAGCAGAGAAGATGCAGAGAAGAAATTCCTGCCGCTATACACCCAGCGCGGTATCCTCCAAGACAATCCGTTTTCAATAATAGACAAGAAAGGCGTGGGCAGATTGATGAAAATCGCGATAGAGTGGGGAAGGAAGACAAGACCTGATTTGAAAGTAGGGGTATGCGGCGAGCAGGGCGGCGAGCCCAATTCCATCCACATATTCTATAACATAGGCGTGGATTATGTGAGTTGCTCCCCCTTCAGGGTGCCGGTAGCGCGTCTGGCAGCGGCGCAGGCAACACTCGAAGGGAAAAAGGAAGTGATATGAGCTGGTAGGGAAAAGCGAACTCTAAGGGAAAATAGACCTGCCGCCACCCACTCATTTTCTCCCTACTCTTACTTCAATTTCGTTCCTGAAGTAACAAAGGAATGCTGCTTGAGTTTAATCCATTTGCCTTCATCAATCCCAATAAGATTGCCGCATTTGCATCTGCGCTCTTTGCCCTCGTGAACGCTGAAATCTTCAACGATTCTTCCCTTCCAGCAGTGCCAGAGTTTGCCTTTCCCTATTTTCACATATCTGAAAACTTTTTCATTGCATCTGGCACATCTTATTGTAATCACGAATCCATATGCGGTTTAAGTTTTAAGGCTTTATTATCCCTTTCTCAGTTATTATGCCCGTTATATATTCCGCAGGAGTGATATCAAAAGCAGGATTTCTGATTTCAGGAGGTAGGTAATCAAAAATTTTTGTTACTTCCTCGGCATCTCTCTCCTCGATTTTTATTTTTTTACCATCTGATATGCTTTCATCAAAGGTGCTGATCGGTGCAGCAACATAGAAAGGTATGCCATTCTCTTTTGCAAGAACCGCTTTCTCATACGTGCCTATTTTGTTTGCCACATCGTAGTTAGATGCAATGCGGTCTGCACCCACAATAACCATATCCACCTCCCCTTCCTTCATAAAATATCCTGCTGCATTGTCGGCTATGACAGCATGCTTTATTCCCTCCTGCTTCAATTCCCATGAAGTAAGCAATCCCTGAAGGCGGGGCCTTGTCTCATCAACCCATACAAAAATTTCCTTGTCCTTTGCCATTCTGATGGGTGCAAGGGCTGTTCCCCAGTCAACCGTGGCAAGAGCGCCTGCATTGCAGTGCGTAAGTATTCTGCTGCCATGCTTTATCAGCTTTTCTCCAATCTCTCCAATCTTCCTGCATTTTTCAACAATGTCTTCGACATATCTGTGCGCCGCTTCTATGCGGCCTTCATTCTCCGTCATGTAATCAACAGCATAAAATAAGTCGTGGGCAGTGGGCCGTGTTCTTTTTAACATCCTGGCAGCTTTCTCCTTATCTTCGGCAAGCGCCATCCCGTAGGCGGCAGCGCAGCCGATGGCCGGGGCGCCCCTCACAACCATTTTTTTGATGGCGTAAGCCACTTTTTCCACACTGCTTGCTTCAAAAATTTTTAGCTGAAAAGGAAGCTTGCGCTGGTCAATTAATTTAAGCGTGTCATCCCACCAGAGAGAACGCATTTCTTTTCCTTCTACAAGCATTTCAATCCCTCCAATGCTTCTTCCATATTTTTCCCAACAGACACATGCCCGTAATTTTTTAATTTGATGCAATTGCTGTTCCTGAGCAATTTGAGGGCTTCCATGGCGATATCGAAATCCGGTTCGGATATGTCTTTATCAAAAACAGATATTATTGCATTTATTCCTTCTCGCCTGTAAATAAACCAGTGCAAAGCTGATGCTGAAGACGGCTCGCTCATTCCTATAACAAGAGCTATATTTCTCACCGCATCATAATCTACAACCTCCACAAAATCATTTTCTGTTAGAGAGGAGAGAGATGCATTTTTTGAGGTGATTATTATCCTGCTTCCATATCTCATGCTTATGCTTCCCGCCCCTTTATCCCCTATTTTCTTGCTGGCGGATATCATCTTTTCGACAAAGGGATTTTTTATCTTTTCCCTTCCGAGAAAAAACGTTTCGAAACTCATTTTATTGGTATTATGCAGAGAAATATGAAATCCTCGTCTCCAACATTTTTGAACTGGTGAATTTCATTCGGTGGGACAAAGGCAAAATAATCCTTTTTCAGCGGCAGTTCATTTCCATTTTCATCAACAAGTGCTCCCTCACCTCCCAGAACAAAAACTTCATGCTCCCAGTCATGTTTATGGAGAGGGGTGTATCCTCCTTTTCCAACAACAAATCTTCTCATTGCAAAGTTTGGAGCGCCTATCTTGCTGTCAATGAGCCACTGTATGGTAACGTTGCTTGCTCCTTCCTCGCTCACCTCATCGGCTTTTACATCCTTTTCACTTTTCGCTATCATGAACATGTAATAAAAAGGAATTTAAAAAGGCATTGTGTTATCTCCAGTCGGGACGGATTTTTTTCATGAAGTCATTTATGTCAGAAATATCCTCGCCAAATGCTTTTTTTATCATATTTACAAAGTTCTCTTTATCCTTGCTCAATTTTTTGATGGCAGGGTACGGCACTCCTGTTATTGCCTTCTTTACATATTCTCCCTCTACCTCTTCTTTCCCCTCCATCATTCTTCTCAATTTTCCATATTCAGGGACTATGTATATGCCGCTTAACGGATCGCATATAGCAGCGACGTCACCCTCGCTTTTTTCTTCCGATTGTTCCCCTCCGCCATCTGCCCACGAGGTAAATCTATCCAGGGCTTTCTTTGCGCTCTCCACCGAATCAAATGTTGGGTCATCTTTCCCAAAATAATTCACAAATTTAGTGTATAACTCTTCCTGTTTTTTCAAACTTTTTTCAAGCAATTTCTCAAAATCTTCAGCCATTTTCAAAATTTTTTTCGCATCTTCTTCAGCGTATAATGAAACTGCACCTCCCGTAAGATAAACATCCCCCCACTGATATATCTTATCGCCGATATAATCTCCTTTCTTAAGGTTCACTTCCCCGCACAGCGTGTATTCTTTCTTGTTGAAGACATCCTGAATTGTAAATTTATTTCCGGCCAGCACATTTTTTACTTCAAAAAATCCTTTTACGGGCTTCTGAAATTTTCGTATGCTTTCTGCCACCCAGTCAGGCATATTATACTCCTCAATAAAAAGCTCTGCGGGGGTTTTCCCCTTTCCTTCCATCTCCCTTTCAAATGTGAACCAGTTGAGGAATACGAGAAATATGTTCTCATTGTCTATCGTGCGGTTGTATTCTTTCAGAGCTGCCTTTATTTCATCGTCGAAGTTAAGGGCAAATTTTTGGACAATTATTATCAATTTCATTCCGTCTTTTTCATTTTTTGTCAGAGCGTTAAGAGACGCCTCAACCTCCTTCTTTAATTCTGTACGAAGTTTTTCCACTTCTCCCTTTCTCTTCTCCCAGCAATCATGACACACAAAGTATGCCCCGATGCGGTGGCTGGTGGTCGGCTTGCCGCATATTCTGCATATACCCATTTTATAACCTTTTTATTCCAATTTTTATTTTTTCTCCGTCTATGTCCCACTCCTTTACCATATCGCCTGACGCTTTGCCAAATACAAGTTTTTCAGAGCGGGTTTCTCCTTTTATGTAGTTTTCCCATCCTTTCACCCTGTCGCTGTCCACGCTTACCGAAGATATGATTTTGTCCTCCATGTCAAGGTTCATATCTTTTCTCATTTCCTGTATCCTTCTTATAATTTCCCTTGAAAAACCTTCTGCAATGAGTTCTGGAGTCTGCTCGGTGCACAGCACAACGTAATCATCTCCGCTGCTTCCAACTGCAAATCCTTCTTTTTCTTTTTTTTCTATCAGGTAATCTTCCTCGCTTAGCTCGTATTCTTCCCCGTCAATGTTTATCTTTGCGCCCTTTATATTTTCGGAGGAAAGCTGCTCGATAGCTGATGCAACCTTTCCTGCATTTCCCTTGAACTTCGGGCCAAGGGAGGAATAATTCGGCTTTACAGTTATGCCCATAAATGGCTCGATGCTATCGGAAAACTCGACTTCCTTAACGTTTATTTCTTCCTTCAAAATCTCCACCATATCTGATATGTCCGCAGAAGTTATTACAATTGCTTTCGAAAGGGGATACCTTACTTTTATGCCTTTCTTTGCCCTCAATGAGCGGGCTACCTCTGTTATTTCCCTCACCTTTTCCATCTTCGCCTCAAGCTCCTTATCTATTTTTTTCTCATCTGGAGACGGGTAATCTGAGAGATGAACGCTCTCTCCTCCCCCCAAACTTCGATAAATTTTTTCGGATATAAATGGCACGAAAGGCGCAAGCAGTCTTGATAACGTTGTAAGCAATTCATGTATTGTCGAATATCCCGCAAGCTTATCAAGCGTTTCCTCTTCAAGCCAGAACCTTTTCCTTGAGTTCCTTATGTACCAGTTGCTTATATCCCCAACGACGAATTCCTCTATCTCCCTTGCTGCTTTATGGAGCTCGAAATTTTCTATTTTTCCGATTACGCTTTTTATGACCTCATTGAGACGGGATATTATCCATTTGTCAAGCAGACTTCTTTCTTCAAACTCTACTTTCTTTGTGCTGTAATCAAAATTGTCCAGGGCAGAGTAGGTCGAATAAAATGAATAGGTATTCCACAATGTGAGCAAAAATTTGCCCAGTGCATCCCTTACCACCTGCTCGTAAAAACGCTTCGGGGACCATGGGGCTGACGCAGATATCAAATACCATCTCATTGCATCTGCTCCCTCCCTGTCAAATATTTTATTTGGCTCGATGTAGTTTCTGGCTTTCTTTGACATTTTGAGCCCGTTTTCATCAAGTATATGCCCTAGAGAAAGAACTTCTTTGTAGGGTGTGTCGTTAAAATTGAGGGTTGAAACAGCAAGCAGCGAGTAAAACCATCCTCTTGTCTGGTCTATTGCCTCACATATAAAATCTGCAGGGAAATTTTCCTTAAATTTATCCTGGTTCTCAAAGGGATAATGCCACTGTGCAAAAAATGCAGAGCCAGAGTCATACCATGCATCTATGACTTCCTTCTCCCTCCTCATCTTCCCCCCGCATTTGGGACATTTGACATCCAGCTCATCAACAAATGGGCGGTGGAGGTCGTATTCTTCAGGAAAATCCTCCGCCAGTTTTTTCAGCTCATCAACACTTCCCACGCATATTTCATTTCCGCATTCCTCGCATTTCCATACTGGCAGGGGCGTTCCCCAGTATCTTTTCCTTGATAGAGACCAATCTCTTACCTCTTTAATAAATTCACCGAAGCGTCCGTGTTTCAGATATTCGGGATGCCATTTTATCTTTTCATTGTTTTCCACAAGCTGTTTTCTCAGCTTTGACATTTTTATGAACCATGATTCTATTGCATAATATAGCAGGGGAGAATTGCAGCGCCAGCAGAATGGATACTGATGCACATACTCCTGAACGGACATTAAAAGCCCTCTGCTTTTCAAATCTTCTATTATTCCCTTATCTGCATCTTTTACAAACATTCCCGCCCATTTTTCTACCTCAGGGGGAAATGTTCCATCCTTTTTTACAAGCTGAATGACAGGAAGGTCATACTTCTGACCTGCTTCGTAGTCGTCCTCTCCAAATGCAGGAGCTATGTGCACGATTCCTGTCCCTTCGTCCATGGAAACAAAATCTGCACCTATCACATACCAGCATTCCTTATCCGGCTTTGCGTATGTGTAAAGGGGCTCGTATTTTGTGCCGATAAGCTCCTTGCCTTTCCATCCATCAAGAATTTTATATTCCTCATCCTTGAGCAAAACCTCTGCTCTTTCCTCTGACAGTATAATTTTTTCTCCCCCATATTCAATTTTAATGTACCATTCATCAGGATTGACGGCAAGTGCAGCATTGGATATGAGTGTCCACGGGGTGGTCGTCCATGCAAGAAAATATTCATCTTTCCCCTTAACCTTGAATTTAACGAAAATCGACGGATCTGAAACTTCCTTATAGCCCTGGGCCACTTCATGTGATGAAAGCGTCGTGCCGCATCTCGGGCAGTATGGTGTGACTCTATAACCTCTTTCGAGCAGTCCATTTTCCCACGCCTTTTTCAGCGACCACCATACGGATTCAATATAATCATTTTTGAGCGTTATGTAGGGATTTTCCATATCTATCCAGAAACCAACGCGTTTTGTCATCTCCTTCCATGCTTCTTCATATTTGAAAACGCTTTTCTTGCACTCCTCGTTGAACTTCTTTATCCCATATTCCTCTATTTCCTGCTTGTTTTTCAGTCCCAGGAGCTTCTCTACCTCTATTTCAACGGGCAGGCCGTGGGTGTCCCATCCAGCCTTCCTTTCTACATAATATCCATTCATTGTTTTATATCTGGCGATAACATCCTTGATTGTTCTTGTAAGAACATGGCCCGGGTGGGGCAGGCCGTTGGCAGTGGGCGGTCCCTCAAGAAAAACAAACTTTTTTCCGTTTTTTCGCAACTCGAGTGATTTTTCGAATATTTTGTTGTCCTCCCAGAACTTTATTATTTCCTGCTCAATTTTGGGAGGATCATATTTCTCCGCTGTTTGCTGATTGCCATCGCTCATTGTGGGGTGATAAGGTGAAATAAGTTAAAATATTTTTGATGACAAAAGCGTGATAATGTATGCCTCGTTCACAAGCTTTAAATACAAAATATAAATAACAAATTAAAGGTCTAAAAATTTGGGAAAAAGTGAGGGCAAAAATGGGGAGAAAGGTGAAAATTCTTTACGTTGAGGATGATCCCGAGGCATTCTTATTCTTAAAAACAATTTTTGAGAGGAAGCTATTGGAAGTGAATTTCAGGTGGGCAAATAATGGGGGCAAAGCATTGGAAATTTTAAGAGAAGAGAGTGTAGACCTTATCTTCCTCGACTTTTTCCTACCAGATATTGATGGCCTTTCCCTGCTTGAGAGATTAAAGAAAGAAGAATTTGCGGGGCCTATAGTAATGATAACAGGAAATGGAAATGAAGAGGTCGCAACAGAGGCATTTAAGAGGGGGGTTATTGATTATATTCCAAAAAATTTTGGGAGTATCAAGCAGCTGGAAAACCGTCTTTTTTCTTATGTGGATTTTGCTCTCTGGATACATGAAGGAAAGCATATATTGGGTGAATTTGATGACCTCAGCAAAAAGAGAGATTCCCTGATCATTCTCACCGATTTATTGAGATATGCAGTCAATGGTACCAAAAAAACACACCTGTTATACAAATCAAATCTGAACTCGCTTACCATTAAAAAGTATATCTGGTATGCAATAAAAAACGAATACATGCAATGGAGGCGTGAAGGACGAGAAGGAATTTTTGTGACAACCCCAAAGGG
>JAGGSL010000129.1 GCA_021159125.1 Thermoplasmata archaeon | reverse complement strand
TCCAAAAGAAAATCTGTGCTTATCATATTCATACCACAATCTTTCAAGCTTTCCGTTTGTCTGAGGATTATTTCTCCTCGAGGGAATGAATTTCATTCCCTGGCTCTTAACATATGCCTCAAAGGTCGATGGATTCTTTTTTGTCGAGTAGAATTGCGTTCCTCTGTCAGTATTAACTTCCTTTATTTCAGCATTATATTTCATAGCTGTTTTCTGTGCTTTTCTTAATGTTTCAATTGAATACTCAGCTGTGGCATTGTCAAATTCACCACCTGCCAGGATATATCGTGAAGCATCATCAATCCATATGATTGCATATGGATCGTTCTCAGTTCTTCTATGCCAGTCTCCATGTACCAGACTGCAGGAATGCTTTCTCTCATATCTGCATCTTTTCCTTTTCTTCTGTTTGTTTGGATTGGGTACTGTTCTCCCGGTTTTTCTCAGATAAGCATGTATTTTGTTGTGAGGAATGCTGTATCCTCTCCTCCTCAATTCATAGTACAACAGTCTTGCACCAACTTTTGTTTCACTCCATACCTTATCTATTATTTCTTTTTGCTCTTCTGTAAGATATGTCTTCGGTCTTCTCCTCTTCGTTAATTGAGGAACCCTGCCTGTTTCTCTGTATTCTTTAACCAATTGTTGAACTCTTCTCATGGAAACACCATATATGCTTGCTGCCTGTCTTGTTTTTACATCGTTGTTTTCCACATGTTTTACGATCCAACGTATTGCTTTATCTGTTAGTTTCACCATAATGCATGGTGAAACATTACGGCGAAATAATTTCCGTACTCTACACAACGCAAAATAAAAAGAAAAATTTATAAATAACGAAATGGATTTACTATTGAGGGGAAAGGGAAGCAAGACAGGAAGACCTCCAACAGTCATGCCTCCGACAAAATAATTTTTTTTATTATGGTCTTCCCTGCCCTTTTCTCTCGGAAATGTACGGCAATATATAACACTTCCTTTTTTTCGTATGTAATGTTTTTATATGCCCAGAATATTTATTATATGAGCAGAATGAAGACATACCTTTCAGTTACCTTCAGCAGTGAAGGGGCTTCCCCATCTGAGGTGCGGGATAGGCTGATGCATATAGGACTGAAAGCTGTAAAAGGCAACTACGATTTCATATACGAATGGGGAAAAGATCCGGACTTAGAAATGCTTCTTATGCTCGCAGACAAAATACACACTGCCCTTAAAGGAATGAATGTCCTTTTTTCCATAGAAACTATTTAGTCATCGATTTTTTGAGAACTCCCATAAGAGTATGATACTCCCATTTCGACAGCATTGCCCTCCCTATGATTCTGCGGAACATCACCGATGTGTTCTCCTTTTTATGCTCCGGGTAATTTATGCTTTCCAGGAGTTTGTCAAAATATTCGTAGAGCTTTTCCTTCTCCAATCGGTCTGCAATACGCGGCTGTATAATTTTTTCCCTGTACGAAAAAAGTTCATAGGCCACAATGCCCACAGCATGAGAAAGATTGAGACTCGGGTAATCATCAGATGTCGGTATTTTCACCATTACATCGCAATTTTTGAGTTCCTCGTTGAACAACCCGTAATCTTCCCTTCCAAATGCTATTCCGACAGTTCCTTCCATTTCATACACTTTTGACGAAAAATCTCTGAGAGACATGGCATTCCTCAAATGCCTTTTGTCATTCCTGCTCTCTATGGAGGAAGTGCCAGCCATATAATCCACCATATGCAGTGCCTCATCAAATTTCGGAACAATGATGGCTCCATCAAGAACATCCTGCGCATGAACAGCCATTTTTCTGCAATCTTCTTCATCAACAGAAAATGAATCAGATACAATAACCATGTCCCTGAATCCGAAATTTTTCATGGCTCTTGCTGCAGCCCCCACATTTCCCGGATATTTCGGCTCCACAAGTATTATTTTAAATTCTGTCATTTATCCCACCATGCATTAATATGAAAAACCTCCTCCTTTTAAAATGCTCGATGGAATTAGCAATATTAAAATATGAAGAGACGTTAAAAAGGCAATGATAGGGGTTCTGACCTCTGACTTTGTGCTTTACCATGACATTATACATGCCCTCCAGAGAAGAGAAGTCCCTTTCGCATCCCTCACTTTCGACAGCCCCATTCCTGCAAACGTGGGTATCATCATAACCTCAGAAAAGGAAAAGGACAAAATAAACTTTGAGCGAGTTGTGTATCCTGAGAGAGGAGAAAACATGGATGAACTCATAGACAGGGCGCTTTTCTCATCCGGCAAAAGTAATCCTCCATCAAAAATATTAATCGGAATAGACCCCGGCTCCACCCCCGGCATAGCCATATTCAGCGACGGCATCCTTTTCCGCCGCTTCACGGCAGAGTCGCCGCAGGACGCAATGGATTTCATAAAATCCTTCATGAGAAACTGCGAAGGGCATGATACAATCATCAGAATAGGGCACGGAGCGCGCCTTGTAAGGAACCGCATGGTCAACATGCTGCTCGATATCGCCCCTCATGTTGAGATTGTGGACGAAACATCCACCACCCTCCCCACCGCCCACAACGATATGCTTGCCGCCTCCTCCATCGCCCTTACCCCCGGCAGGCGGGTCAGCTCGAAACTTTCGCTTGAGCCAAAGGAGGGGGAAATAAAAGATGTGCAGAGAAAGAGCAGGATAGCAAGCACCGACGTCACAATATCAAAAGAGCTTGCAAAAAAAGTTTTGATGGGAGAAATTGATATGAAAAAAGCTATAGAAAAGCAGAGAGGAAAGTGATTATAGCGAAACTTTATCGGAAATCCTTCCTTTCCTTCTGTAATATTTCATGAGGCGTCTTATTTTTGCCTCTATGAGATGCAACCTTCTGTTGTTGTGTATGTCTCTTGGATTTGCAGATAGATGCTCCTTGAGCCTCTCTCTCTTGGTGAGAAGGTTGTCAAGGTCTTCGGGCACATCCGGGAGGAGGTTATGCTCCTTCAGAATCCTGCTGAGTTTCTTGCCCGTCGCTGCTTTAATGTCCGGAACGCCGTACGAATCCCTGAGTATTGTGCCTATCATTGCAGGGGATTTTCCTTCCTCCGCCATCTTGACTATTCTTTCCTCTACCTCTTTTGGATTTGCTCCCCATTTGGGATGTTTTCTCTCGATGGGATGCTTTGATGATGCCTTTCCCTTTTTCCTTAGATGCATCCTTGCCATAGAAGGCTGAATGAGTATTTCATATATAAATATTGGCGAGTTTTTTATCATGGCATTCCAATAAAAAATATTAAAAAGGGCATGGGCTTACCCATCCATGGCAAAATTTCCGGAAGCGGAAGCGAGACTGCTGAACAAACTCATATGCATGAAGTGCGGTGCAAGAAATGCGCCAAAGGCAGTTAGATGCAGGAAGTGCGGTTCAAAGGATCTGAGAGTGAAATCGAGAGGGGCATAATCCTACTTCTTTTCCTTATTCGACGGGCATTCGGGATTCACGCATTTTTTCCATTTTCTTTTGTAGATTACCGTCATTATGGGAGCGCCGCAATACTGGCAGTATTCCCCTTCAAATATCACGCTGCCACGCTGCGGCAGAGGATAGCTGTTGCTGCATTTCGGAAAATTCGAGCAACCAATAAATCTCTTTCCTTTCCTTGATTTCATTATTACAAGGTCTCCGCCGCATTTCGGGCATTTGCCTGCAAAATTCTGCTTGAACATGGCATCTTTTATCACTCTGCCTACTTCTTCCTTCCTTTTCTCGAGCAATTCTATTGCCTCTCTCAGCAATCTCCTTGAATCGTTGACAACCTCTTCCAGGGTTTTCCTTCCTTCAGCTATCTCGTTCATCTCCTTTTCCAGCTCTGCTGTCATATCCGGCTTTGTTATCCTTTCCGCGCTTCTCTCCAGTGCTTCGGTAACCGCTATTCCTGCAGGAGTCGGAACTATCCTTTTCCCCTTTATGTAATTGCGGTAGTAAAGCTTCTCTATTATCTCATGCCTTGTCGATTTTGTTCCAAGATTGTTCTTTTCCATTTCTGCAAGAAGCGTGCCCTGGCTGTATCTGTCCGGGGGTTTCGTTTCCTTCTTTATCTTCTTCATTGCTTCGATATCAACCTCTTCTCCTTCCCTCAACCTCAGCGGCTGCTCCTTTGTTTTGATGTAAGTATAAATGTCCTTCCAGTTTTTCTCAATCGTTTCATAACCCTCTGCAACGAACTTTTCTCCTTTGACGTCTATCTCTGCCTTCGACACTTCCGCAACGGCATTTTTGGCCAGAGTTGCAAGGAATCTTCTCACCACCAGTTCATATATTTTCCACTCCCTGCTGTCCAGTTTTTCCTTAGCGGCGACGTCCACAGGATGAATCGGCGGATGGTCCTGGCTGATTTTTTTGCCCTTTGTAGGGCTCGCCCTTCCATTTTCCATTACCTGCTTTGCCTCTTTCGGAAATACATCTGCCAGCTTCCCAACTATTGTCTTTATCTGCAGCCCAGGAGGATAGACGGTATTGTCCGTACGGGGATATGAAATAAGTCCTCTCATGTAAAGCGACTCTGCTATTTTCATTGCAGACGCGGCAGTAAATCCGAGGCGAGATGCCTCCCTCAGGAGAGTGGTGGTGTCAAATGGCGACGGAGGATATTCCTCTTTCCTCTTTCTTTCATAAAATGTAACTATGCCCTTTTTTGCATCCTTTACTTTATTGTATATCTCATCTGCCTTTTCCTTTTCAAGGAATTTTCCGTGGGCATGCACGGCGGAAAACTTTCCTTCTTCGGAAACCATGTCTGCCATTATTTTCCAGTAAGGCGTGGGAACAAAATCCTGTATCTCTTTTTCCCTCTTAACTATCAATGCGAGAGTGGGAGTCTGAACCCTGCCCACCGAAAGAAAGTCCTTTCCGAGCTGGTTTGATGCAAGGGATATGAATCTGGTCAGAGCTGCTCCCCATGCAAGGTCTATTATCTGCCTTGCCTCCGCCGATTGCGCGAGATTGTAATCCACATCGGAAAGATTGCCAAATGCCCTGCTGATTTCATGCGGTATTAGAGAGCTGAACTTTGCCCTTCCGATATCTATCTTTTTAAGCCCTTTATCTAAAATTTCAAGACCTTCCACTCCTATCAGCTCACCTTCCCGGTCATAATCTGTCGCCACAATGACTCTGTCTGCTCCTTCCGCCAGTTTTTTTATGGCATCAGCTATATTTCTGTTGCTTATCTTCTTCACAGGCTCTATGTCAACCAGTTTCAGAGGAGCTATACCATTCCACCTGTTGTATTCCCTCGGATAATCAAGCTTTATTATGTGCCCTCTCAGCCCTATGACCTTCCACTCGCCATCATTGAATGTGTAATACGGAATGCCGTTCAGTCTCGCATTTGAAACTTTCCCGTTTGAGAGAATATATGCTATCCTGCGTGCAGCCATATCCTTCTCGCATATAACAAGCGTCTTCATTTCTCACCTCTCATCTTTTCAGCAAGCACGGCATCCAGTTTCTCCAGAAATTCCTTTTCTTTGCCAGGAGGGATGGTGGCGCCTGCCGCTATGGGATGCCCGCCGCCGCCCCCGCCGACAGCAGATGCCGCAACATACATTCCCTCTGCCAGATCAAGCCCTTTTGAAACCAGCCTTTCCGTTCCCCTTCCGGATATGTCCACTTTTTTGTCGCCGCCGGATATGGAAACAACCGCCTTTTCCTTATTGAAGTTCGGAAGATAAAGCATTGCCAGACCTGCGAGCACCCCTCCGAGAGAGGATTTTTTTGTATGGAAATAGCTGATATGCGACAGTTCTTCCACTTTTTCCTTCTCCAGCTCTCTCATCTCATGCCTTATTTTTTCCCTGTACCGGGACTGCAATTCTTCTGCTTTCTTCATCGCATCTTTATCGTTGAAACAGGCAGCGATTCCAACTCCTTCTTCCCCCTCTCTCGCGCATGCATTTAATTTTGAGCTGATGTCATAAAGATTGCCATAATTCTGCCCGTATGGCGCAATTCTTGTGAGAGCAAACTCTTCAGCTCCCTGCTCGACAAGTTTCAATGCAAGCCCTGAGAGCAACTTTTTTGCTTCTGCTTCCTCAAGGTCTGTAAATTTTTTGAGCGGGTCTATGCCGATTTCTTGAAGAAATCTGACAGCTCCTCCGCCGGAAAAATTTGAGAAATACGGTTCGATGCATTCTTCAAGCGAATCCATCAAACTTTTATCTGGCGAAAAGGTTGTTTCCTCCTTCATCTCTATGAAGCCTTTTTCGATTGCCATTTCCAGCACTTTTTTGTTGTATCCTGTAAATCCGCCTTTATCCTGCTTGTCACCTATTGCTCCGACAATTGCAAGCTGTGCCAGGTCAATATTTTTTTCATCCATTGCAAGAGACAAAGCAAGGGTGGCTGTGGCACCGCATACTTCCCTGCTTCCGTCCATGTTGTAAATCCGAGCATTCAAATTTATGCCGTTCGTCAGCTCACCTTTAATCATGTGATGGTCGCAGAGTATGACCCTGCATTTCAAATTGTTGAGCTCTTCCAGATTTGTGCTTCCGATATCGCAGAATATTGCCAGCTCGTTTTCGCCTATTCCGTCAGTTATGCCGGGTCCTGTCTTTTTTATTGAAACGTGGAATCTGTATCCTGCGCGGGCAAGGGAGATGGCCATGATGGCAGCAGATGCTATGCCGTCTGCATCGCAGTGGGAAATTATGCGTATGCGCTCTCCTTTCGGAAGCGAGTGTATGAGTTCTGCCGCATGCCCTGCCACCTGCTCAAATTCCATGCGAGGAAAGTATAATCAACGTTTTAAAACTTTGGGGAAAGGTCAAAAGCAGACATTATCTGTCAATTGCCCTCCATTTTCCGAAAAATTTTCACTCTGGCGTCAAGAATAACTGGTATGAGCAACAAAATTACTGCAAGGATTGCCATGTAATAGCCCACTGAAGGCGACCAGACGCAATGGAGTCCTTCGCTCATTCCCGGCAGAGTTATGTTTATCATACCGCTCCCCCAGAAACTGCCTGTCGTTGCGTCTGTAACCTGAGACATGCCGTATGAAAAAATTAAAATTGACGAGATTGAAAAAGCCATGGCTGCGACAAAAATAACTTTTTTTTGTAAAACAAGAAATGCAGCTATTGCGACTGCAGAAAGCAACAGCATTGCCATAACAACAAAAATCATTGTCGAGAAAAGAGATGGCATTGACGCAACCTCTCCATTGAGAAAATTATCGGCAGCCCCGACGGTAACCATTTTTGCGGGAACGAGATAAACTTTGGTCGAGACATGCATGTTCCCATTCCCTTCCATATGCCACCATGGATAAAGCGTTGACATTAAAAGAAGAGCGGCTGAAGAAACAATGAAAATACGGCGCACACTCCTTTTTTTAAAAAAAATAATGAGGGCAGCAACAGCAATTATTATCGCAGAAAAAATTTCAGGGAAAATAACGCCCTTTGATGTGACCATGCTCAACTCCGTATCTTGAGTTACAAAAACTTCCCTTCTCCCTATGATTTTGCCCCCTTCCTTCAGCACGACATCATATTTTCCTGGAGGAACCTCATTGTTTTTGATAATCTTTCCCTCCCTTCTTATTTCAATATCCACGCCATTTATCCCCATGCCCCTCGAATTCAATGGCTTGACTTTCAGCAAATACACGGCAGGAAATGTTACATGCACATATCTTTCATCCGGAATGCTTACCTCCCGGCTCACCGAAAATGATTTGTATCTAAGGTAAAGGGTGTAAGAAGCAGACGGAAGGTCTTTGAATGAATATTGCCCCGGAGAAACTTCCTCGCCATATATGTTTGCGGGCTTTTCCATCTCACTGCTTGTAAGGACAGGAGAGATGGCAACCCCGGGGGGAAGGTTAAGAGCGTCGGCTACATAAACATCCAGATCATTCAACTCGACCTGCACTTTTCTTTCGGCAAAAGCCGGCAAGCTTACGTTCTCTTCATAAACAACAAAGCCCTTGTAACACACCTTCAAGGCATAAGCAGAAGGAGAAGGCGCTCTCACGACTGCCCTTCCATCAATATCGGTCGAATTGAATGAATAAATCTTCCCGTTCTTCTGAAGAAATATGTCTGCATTGCTTATCTCATTTCCGTTCTGGTCCGAAATGCGGAGTCTGACATTTCCCTCAAAACCGCATATCACATGCACTGCCATATCCCTGTCCACATAAACCGGCTTTGCCCCCACATATTTGTCCCTTCTGAAAACCTTCACCATGTATTCTCCCGGCTTTACATCGATAAACACAGCCTTCTTCATGAGAGTTGCATTTTTCCAGTCAAATCTCACCTTTCCGTCAGTGCCTATAAAAGGAATCCTGCTGCATACCGCAGAGGAAACCATTGTGTCATTTCTCCATAGTTCAACCCTCACATCCGGCAATCTCCTGCCAGTGACAACGGATATCGCAGGGGCAAAAGGAAATGACGGAGCAAGATGCGGAAAAACAGTCAGAGAATATCTCTCTCCATTCTCCCCGCCTTTCCCGCCATTATTCGCTCCGCCATAATCCCTGTAAGGAATAAGTTTATGAAAGATATCCGCCTCTTTCTCAACAGCAGGCAAGCCGCCGTCAGGAGACGAGAAAAATTCCGAAGTGAATTTCGCGGTAAAACCTTTCGGGATTACAAGATTGTGAGCTCCTGCCTCGTATGAGTTCCGACCTGCGCTTATCCCGCCGCCGTCCACCTCCAGCCCCGGCACATTTATTTCCTGCTTTTCCGTGGCTGCCACCTGGATGCCACTCTCGTAGCTGCTTACCGTATTGTTTTTAAATATGAGGGCATATGCCTTCCCTTTTTCGCCGTCATCTATTGAAAACCATGGGTTGTCGCCAAGGTCTATGTCATCTTTTGCAGAGATGAGCCATCTGTAGTCGGTATTGCTGGGATTCTGGTCCAAATTGTATTCGTGTATTGTTCCGTCCTCTGCGTTTATGTGCAGATAAGGAGGGATATAGCCCAGATTCAGGTCAGGTATTGTGGAGCTCCTGCATCTCACTGTCAGCAGATATGCATAAAGCCCGTCGTCTTCTTCCATCCCCTTAATTTTGCATTCTTCCATTGCCTCATGTTTGACGCTGGCGATAATCCTTTTTTCCTTTGAAGGGGAGTAATAATAGGTGTATACAGCGCTGGTTTCCATTTTTTTGTCCGATGATGTGCTCGTGATTCCCACCCTTACCATAAGATTTCCGTCCACAATGATTTTCTTCGACACGAGCTTTTCGTCTGTCCCTTCATCTTTTCCGCCGTACCAGAACATCGCAAATGAGGCAAGCTGCCCCCAGTTGAATGCCTTAAACTCTTTCTTTCCGTCCAGCTGTTTTATTACCTTCTGGGACATGTCTATGCCGAAAAAG
The DNA here is from genome assembly GCA_021159125.1 of Thermoplasmata archaeon. Taxonomy (GTDB): domain Archaea; phylum Thermoplasmatota; class E2; order UBA202; family DSCA01; genus VBQP01. The sequence continues at coordinate 704 of JAGGSL010000129.1, read as the reverse complement.
GAGCCCTCCTGCCCTATTCCGTATATGGAATAGCCATCCTGTTCTATCCTGTAATAATTGAGGGAGATGCGATATCCTGGAATGGGTTCGTATAAATATGAGTCATCTGAAACTTTTACATGGTCTGTATACTGTGCTGCCTCCGTTTCCCTATCGCTGTAATAGACATAATATTTCCCCTTTCCCTGAATGAGGAAAACAACATTGCATGAATCTATGTATGAATTGCCCGTGTAATGAAAATTATAGACCTGGGACTCTATCTCCCTTTTCTCAGAGCCGTCGTCATATACAACGCGTATTGAATTTCTTTTTTCATTTTCGGCCCAGCAGGGATGAGAAAAATGGACGGACATGTCAACCGGCTGGCAGAGCATGTCATCAGAGGCAGGAATGCTTATTTCCTGATGGAAAGGGAATTCATTGAATTCATCAGCAGAGCCCGGCACGGAAAAGGCAGGCAGGATAAGGGCAAAAAAAGTGAGTGTTAGAGCTGCTTTTTCTGTTAATTTTCCGTTCACACCTCTCCATTACAATTTTATATAAGTATTTTGCGCGAATATGATGCGGGTCACTCTCCAAAAACTTAAATATTGCAATTATCTCTTATACTCATGGAGATTGCCAAGGAAATAGTAAATATAAGGAAGGACTTGAACATGCTGCTTAGTCTTTATTCAAAACTTGTTGACAAAATATTGCCT
>JAGGSL010000033.1 GCA_021159125.1 Thermoplasmata archaeon | reverse complement strand
TTTCTTCATTTTCAATCATATTACCACCCATTCATTCTCATAAACAAACCCAACAGAGATTCTGGAGAATGCTTCCAAAAGAAAATCTGTGCTTATCATATTCATACCACAATCTTTCAAGCTTTCCGAATGAATTTCATTCCCTGGCTCTTAACATATGCCTCAAAGGTCGATGGATTCTTTTTTGTCGAGTAGAATTGCGTTCCTCTGTCAGTATTAACTTCCTTTATTTCAGCATTATATTTCATAGCTGTTTTCTGTGCTTTTCTTAATTGAGGGGGCCCCGTTTCTCTGTATTCTTTATGGTGAAACATTACGGCGAAATAATTTCCGTACTCTACAATACATGCATGGCAGAGATAAATTTATTCCACACCTGAAGACGTAATGAAAAACCTTACTTTTTTTCCCTCTGCTTGCGAGCGGTGTTTCATAAGCGTTGCTATTCTTTCTTCCTTCCCATCCTTCCTTTTCTCGTCAACTTTCTCAAGGCAGATGACCGCCTTTGCCATGTGGTCTATGCTTCTCCCGCCGAATGGTTTCACCTCATCGCCAACAGAGTAGACCTGTGCCGTTACGACAACAGGTATGTTCTTTTTGCGTGCCTCTATCTGCAAATTCACAAGCTGCCGTGTAAGAGAGCGGGTCGCTGCCCCTTCATCGGTTTCCATATCCAGGCGGTAGTAGAGGTTCATGCTGTCCACTATTATCAGCCCCGAATCTATTTTTATTGCCTTCCCTACCATTTCTTCCTGCTCTTTCATGGAGTAAGGAGAAAAAAACAATATTTTTTCAACAATTTCTTTGTCATCTCCGCATATCTGGAAAATCCTTTCCTTGGATACGCCCTCGGTGTCTATAAAAACGACTCTTTTGCCTTCGGAGGCACAGTTTTTTGACAGCTGAATGCATATATTTGTTTTTCCGGTTCCCCCCTCGCCATATATTTCTGTGATTATTCCCTTCTCTACCCCTCCTCCCAAAAGCTCGTCTATGGCGCATCCTATCGGAATCCTTTCGTTTTCCACCTTATTGCAATATTCAAACATCTAAAAAGGTTTTGCAGGGATAACTATCTCTCCTGCCATCTCTGTTTTTCCTTCAAGGTAGAGCAGCCCTGTAAGCGCTGCGATATATGCATCCATTTCATGCTTGTTTCTCACCTTTATTCCCCTAAGCAATGCCATTTTCCTGTAATCTTTATTATAAAATCCCAGTATCTTTGCACTTGCAGTCGGAAAAACCTCTATAACTTCCCTGTCCACTAATTTTGAAATTTTCATCGCCCTGACGCTTAACTCCCTCATCGAAGGCATTGTGGGCGGCAGAGCGCCGTATTTCTTCAAAATTCTGTCGCCTTCCCTTACTTTTATCTCCCCTTCAATTAAAGGCGCATCTATTGCAACCACATCAGCTTTATTGCAAGCAGCATATTCAATTATATCCCTGTTCCTGTAAAGCGTTTTGATAGATAAAACATCAAAATATGAACTATCCCCGCACAGCGTGCACACGCCTGTTGGATTCTTTTCTTTACCTGCAAGGTCTATGCCCACTGCTTTCATATCATCAGTCTCCATATCAAAACAACCCCAAATTTTTAACACTGATGGTTTATAATTAATTATCAACTACCCAACACTTATAAAAAATTATTAAAGTGCCTTCCCATTTTGCCTCTGCATGAACAAAAAAAGGGAATTTTTCGCTTTCAACCAGCAGCCGCTGGCAGGTGGCACACTCACCAACTGGCTCACCGTGCTTGCAGAAAATGGTTTTAGAGTTCATCCCAGATATATGGCAAGGTTTTGGTACATAACAATGCTCACCTCTATCACCTCCATACCTAAAATGATAGAGAGGAGGAAATATGAGAAGGATATAGAGAAAGTTGAGGCAGAACCTGTTTTTATCGTGGGGCATTTCAGAGGAGGGACAACATACCTCCACTATCTGATGAGCCGTGATGCGAACATGAGTTACGTATCCACTTTCCAGACAATGCTTCCCGACAATTACATTTTCATGGAAAAATTCTTCAAAAAGATACTTTCAGACAGTCTTCCGGAAACAAGGCCCATGGATGATATAGAGATGGCAGCAGACAATCCCTATGAAGAAGAGTATGCAGTGGCAAACCTCAGCCCCCATTCATTCTACCACGGATGGTATTTCCCGAGGAAAATGAAAGAATATTTTGACAAATATGTGCTTTTCAATGTGGATAAGAAGATAGTGGAAAGATGGAAGGAGGTTTATTCATATGTCGTAAAAAAAGCTGCATATAAGATGGGAAAGAAAAGAGTTCTTCTGAAGAACCCTCCCAACACAGGAAGAATAAAACAGCTTGTGGAAATGTATCCGGATGCGAAATTCATACATCTGTACCGCAATCCTTACAAGGTCTTCAGCTCCACCATGAATCTGTACAGGGGAATAATGCCACTCTTTTCCCTCCAGGATTACAACATGGAAGAAATAGAGGAAAACATATTCTACTTCTACAAAGCAATGTACGATAAATTCTTTAAGGAAAAGCACATGATAAAAGAGGAAAACTATGTGGAAATAAGATATGAGGACTTCGTCAAACAGCCATTGAAAACCCTCGAGCACATATATTCATCATTGCAACTGCCTCACTTTGAAAAGTCAAGAGAGCGTTTCAGGAGATATATAGCATCACAGAAAGATTACATACCAAACCGCCATTCCCTGGATAAGGAACTCAAGGAAAAAATATATTCCCACTGGCATGAAACCATCGACAGATGGGAGTATGAGTAGGTTTCAATACCTACATAAACCCGGATTATATTATTCCGTGTGGATCTCTACAGAGAAATTGAGTTACTCGTGGAACAAATCCCGGATGGCATGTTTTCAACATATAAGGCAGTAGCAATTGCTCTGGGCGATGAAATTGCAGAAAGTGCAGTAAAACAATTTCTGGATGGGCGTGAAAATCGCAATGTCTTTTCTTTTATTAAAGATAGCAGTTGCTTCTTCAACAAATTTAAAACAACCTTCCCGCTAAAAAAATTGCGAGAGGAGCAGCTGGAATTGAGCAGAAAAGTCATAACGGATGATGATTTTGGGGAAATAGAAAGCGTGGCGGGCATGGATGTTGCTTATGCCGGCGATACGGCCTATGGGGCATATGTTGAAATGGATACCGAATGCAGGATAATCAAAAGAAAAACCGTAAAAATGAAAGTTGATTTTCCTTATATCCCGACGTATTTTTCATATAGAGAAATGCCTGTTTTGAATGAATTGTTTAAAAAAGAAAAACCATCTGTTGTGATGGTAGACGGGAATGGCATTCTGCATCCCAGGCAATTCGGAATGGCATCTCATTTCGGTTTTCTGAATTCTGTCCCTTCCATAGGCATAGCAAAAAAACTGCTGTGCGGCAAGATAGATGGAAATTACATTTACATAAAAGGGAAAAAGGTGGGTTTTATGCATGGAAAAGAAAAGCCGATTTACATATCCGTAGGGCATAAAATATCCCTCGAAAGCTCTCTCGCCGTCATAAAAAAATTCTGCAGATACCGCATTCCCGAACCGTTAAGGCAGGCCCATATGCTTGCCAAAACAGCGAAAAATGAAAACAATTTATAAGGCGTGTTAGATATCATTGCATGAAAAACGTATGCCCTCTCGATTTCAGGTACGGAAGAGATGAAGTCAAAAAAATTTTCAGCGAGGATAACCGCCTTCTGTACCAGCTTAAAGTGGAGGCAGCTCTTGCAAGAGCACATGCAAAATTCGGAAATATCCCCGAGAAAGCAGCTGATGAGATAACCAAAAAAGCCAATCTTAATTATGTCAAAATTGAAAGAGTTAAAGAGATAGAGAGCGAGATTCACCATGATGTAATGGCAATGGTTAAAGCATTAACAGAGGTGTGCGGAGATGCGGGGAAATACATTCATCTTGGGGCAACATCCTATGACATAGTGGATTCTGCAAATGCCCTTCAAATTACCGAGGCAATCGATATTATTGAAAAAGGTCTTGTAGAGTTGAAAAACTCCCTGCTGGGCTTGGCCGTAAAATATCGCGATACCGTAATGCTCGGCAGAACTCACGGACAGGATGCATTGCCGATAACATTTGGCATGAAGATGGCAGTTTTTGCATCTGAAACAGACCGCCACATACACAGGATAAAGCAATGCAGGGAGGAAGTGGCTGTGGGGAAAATGTCAGGAGCGGTTGGCACAGGGGCTGCACTCGGGGAACACTTCTTTGAGATACAAAATGCTGTAATGGAGGAGCTGGGACTGAAAGCGGAATTGCCCTCGACCCAGATTGTGGGGAGAGACAGATACATAGCCCTCATATCGGTACTTGCGAATATTGCCGCCTCAATGGAAAAGTTTGCAACTGAAATAAGAAATCTCCAGAGAAGCGAAATAGGGGAGGTGGCAGAACCGTTTGCAAAAAAACAGGTTGGGTCGTCAACAATGCCCCATAAAAGAAATCCCATAATATGCGAGCAGATATGCGGTCTTTCAAGAGTCATAAGAGCGAATCTTCTTCCTGCATGGGAAAATGCAATCCAGTGGCATGAAAGAGATTTATGCAATTCTTCCTCTGAAAGATTTATAATTCCCCACTCCATCATACTCACCGACTGGGTTATATCGCAGATGACAAAAGTTTTCTCGGGCCTGGATGTCTATCCCCAAAAAATGAAGGAAAACATAGAGCGGAGCATGGGCCTGCCCATGGCCGAATCCATAATGATTTTACTCGTAGAAAAAGGCATGGGGCGGCAGGAGGCGCATGAGTTAATGAGAGTGTGCTCCATAAAAGCAATAGAGCAGAAAAAGCATTTGAGAGAAATTCTAATGGGGGATAAAAAAATAAGAGAATTGCTGACTCCTGAGGAGATATCAAATGCTCTTGACGCAGAAAAATATATCGGAAGTGCAGTGAAAATAGTGGACATGACAATAAAACGCCTATCATGATTCTATTTGGTTCTTCAGTCTCCTTCGATTATCCCGAGAAATGTGGATATCGGAGCAACTTTATTTTTGGATATGTACTGCAAAATCTCCCATAACTTCTCATTCAGAGGTGAGCCGGCTCCATCTGCCATAACAGACATTCCGCCATAGTACTCATACCCTTTAGAGAAACTTTTGCTCTCATAGGAATTGTTGCCAATAATATCTAAAAGAAATGCTATCCCGAAGAATTTACTGCATGCCTGTGAGGAGTTTATTGAAAAATAGTTGTCATTTCCCGAAAAATCGGCAAGAATGCCCACCCCTGCAATCTGCCCGAAACCCTGCGAGAATTCATCCGCTCTGTACACATCATTTCCCGAAAAATCGGCAAGAATGCCCGTACTCAGCTTTTTCATCCCGTTCGCCCATCCTTCCCCTTCCCCCTGGGAATTTTTTGTTGATATATATGTATCATTTCCTAGGAAATCGAACAGAAGTGCTATGCCTCCTGCGTTTGCGCTTCCCTGCACATGCCCGGAAGCATTATAGATGTCATTTCCTGATATGTCCATAAGTATTGACATGCTGTTCCCGTTTGAAAATCCCTGAGAATAGTTTTTTGCAGTATATGAGTCATCTCCCGAGATGTCTGCCAGTATGGCTATGCCTCCTGCGTTTGTGCTTCCCTGGGAGTGATTGCCGCCGCGATACGAATCGTTTCCGTTGAGGTCAAGGAGGAAGGAGATGCCTGCGCATGAATATGACTGCGAATAATCGCCGGAGTTGTAAAAGTCATTGCCAGAAATGTCGAATAACATGTTTATCCCGAGAAATGAATTTGCTATGCTTCCGTGGTATGTGTCATTTCCGGATGTGTCAAGTATGAGCGTGGCCCTGCTTGAATCGCTTTTGATTTCATATGAGTCATCTCCCCCAAGGTCAAGTATCAGGGAGTAATTTCCCTCATACGCATCCTTCCCGCTTCCTCCGACAATTATCATCCCTGCGGGGTCTTCCAATACTGTTCCGTTGTAAAGGCGGGAATATTTTTCTATTTCAGGGAGGGCATATCTGACTGACTGAAATAAAGAAAAGCTTGCCTTTGTCATCTTCTGCATTTCTATTTTTTGTGTTATGATAGAAAGCTTATCGGCATTGCTCGAGAAAAGCTCTGCGTCTGGAAATATTACCATCCTTTCCATGATAGCGCTTTTGAGCAGTGAAAGAAGGTCAGATTGCGTTTCATTATTTTCTCTCAAAAAGTTTATCTCATCTGATGACAGATTTTTTGTTGCATCACGGGATGCCAATATTGCATCATTCAGCGAATATATGAGAAGGGCAATTGCCTTTTTCAGACCATCCGGAAGAGCATTTGTTTTATTGAAAAATTTTTTCATTTCATTGCTGCTTACATTGATATTGTTTATGGTGTAGAAGTCCATAACTGCATTTTCAAGCCATGACTGATTTTTTTCGAGTAGCATATTTATATTCCCTGTCTTGAGGGCAAGTTCTATGGTGATATTCTTTTCCATGCCAAAATTTATGTTGCCTACTGCATACGGAATGGAATTTATGAAAAGAGATATGTTCTCCAATGAAGGCATATTCTCTGCAATTTTCTCCTTTTCGGGGACTTCCGATACCCCTGGATAAGCAGATGTGCCAAAAGTGGACACAATAAAAAGCACTGCTACCAGAATACAAGTCCCCTTCATATGTTTTCAAAATATAAGCTAAGTATAAGTAGGTTTTTGTTTTGCATGGCCGCTTTATGATAAGATTTAAATATTCTCCACAGTTGGCAGGGTATTATGGACTCAATAGAGGAGTATGCAGAGGGGAAAGGTTTTACTGTACTGGAAATAACAAAAAGTGTTGACGAGAAATCCGTTCCCGAAACCATAAAAGCTGCCTACGTGGAGAAAGACGGAGCTGTTTATCTTCTCAAGGAAAATGGCTCCATGGAGCGCATAGGGAGTGCCGAATACTGGGAAAAGATAGAGAGATACAAGCCGGTTGACAAAGTCGCAAAGATAAATACGAATATAAAGCATGTAAAAGACCTTGTTACCTGCGGACTATGCGACGAACACAAAAATACCACTGCCCTGCTGAATGTGGTGGTAACAAACAGATGCGATTTGAGATGCTGGTACTGCTTTTTTTATGAGGAGAAAGCAGGCTTTATCTACGAGCCGGAACTTGGCGATATTGTTGAAGGGGTGAAGGTTGCAGAAAAATTTAATGGGTATGTGCCTCCGATCCAGATCACGGGCGGGGAACCTGCCATGAGAAACGACCTTGATAAAATAATAAAGGCGCTGGTTGAACTCGGCTCTCCTCACGTGCAGTTGAACACGAACTCTGTCTCTCTTGGTATTGAATATTTTGAAAACCCGGAAAAGGCGGCAGAGAGAGTTTCAAGATGGAGAGACGCCGGCCTGAAGACAATTTATACATCCTTTGACGGCATAAGTCCTGACCCGAAAAGCAATCCCAAGAACCACTACGAAATGCCGTTTGCTTTGCAGGCATATACGGATGGAGGAATAAAAAGCATTGTGCTTGTCCCGACAGTGAGCCAGATAAATCTGAAGGAAATGCCGGATATTGTCAGATTTGCGATACACAACCTTGATAAGGGCATAAAAGGCGTCAACTTCCAGCCGATATCTCTGGTCGGGCTGACAAAAAAAGGTGACAGAGACAAGCTTAGAGTGGTGCAGTCGGACATTGTGGATGAGCTGAAGAAGAAATTCAATTTCGGGATGGAGGTATGGTACCCTGTGCCAACGGTGGCGTCGCTCGCTGACGTGATAGGGAAAGAGCCGCACATACATTTCTACAACAACGAAAAATGCGGGATAGCAACCTATGCCTATATTGACAGAGAAAATAACAAACTCATTCCGATAACAGAATTTGTGGAAGTTGACAGATTCATGAAAGACATATGGGACCTTGACCACAGCATCATCAAGAAAGCCATTTTCGGTGCCAAACTTATACCTGGAGCAATAGAATATGGAAACTTCAGAAAGGCGTTCTCAAAGAAATTGCTGGATTACATACTTCAGGATGAACTTCCGAACGGACAAAAAATATCTGAGATGCTGGAAGGAGTGATAGAGAAGGGCGATTATTCCCACCTCAGGACTTTCCACCATAACTTCATATTCTTCGGAATGATGCATTTTCAGGATTACTACAACTATGATGTTAAACGCGTGCAGAGATGCAGCATACATTATTCTGCAGGCTCAAGGGTGATACCGTTCTGCACATACAACGTTTTCCCGTCCATACACCGTGACCGATTCCTGAAGCAGCACAAACTCGAGGGAGAAATTGCAGAGAAGTTGAGGAAGGATTCCTTAGAAAAGAAAGAGAGGGTTATGTCTTTCAGAGAAAGGAAGGATGAGATAGTGAAGTCGCCAATCTACAGAGACGCCTACAACATCTGAGGAAACTTTCAGCCCCGTTTTTTTATCAATTAAATAAAAATAGAGCGGGCTCGAGGGGATTCGAACCCCTGACCGACAGGTTAAGAGCCTGCTGCTCTACCTAGCTGAGCCACGAGCCCCGACAGCAATGCATATCCGAATACATATAAAAATTTAGTGTTATTCCTCTACCCGGGATATGTACTTTGCGTCTATCTCATCCGAAATGCAGACATCCTTCCCCGCCTTCCTTATATCCACTCCGTCCTGGATTGCACGGGCAGCATCTATCCTCAGTATTACAGGATTCTCTGTTCTTATTTTTCCTGCTTCAATTGCCTTTTCCTTGCTTTCACTTAAGTGGACTTTTGTTCTATCCGTCGGGAATATGCCCTGCTCAAGAATGATATCCGCCTCTTCTTCAGTAACAGGATAGAAAAGCTCCTCTGATTCGGAAAGTGGCAGGTCTGAGAGGTCTATGTCTATGGTGTGTGCATATGTGGCCCTTATTTTGCCTTCCATTGCCTGGTATCTTCCCTTCTCGTCTGTTTCGACAATGGCCATTATATGTTTCTTCCTCAGCCAGTGAAAATTGAGGCGGCTGCTTTTTATGGCATCGACAAGAGCATCTATTTCAACCCATCCGTGGTCATCCATTTCCACATCAAATTGCTCCGGAAAGTGCCTCAATATGCCAGCCATCGTTCCGCTCAGCTTCTTTACTTCCCAATCATTCATCAGAAATTTTCCTTTTTCTCCGCATACGGGGCATTTGTCCCCCCTATAATAGCCGTGCTCGGCACATTCAGCCAACATTATATCACTTTTTTAACTCCCCTAAAGTTGTTTTTCTTTCAGCAAAAGCATTATGCTTATGTATCGACTCCAGACTTTCGCTTTTTGCCGCGATTTCGGTATCGTCCGGCAGATTGCCGTATTTTTTTATAATATTTGCAAGCATATCCCTCACGACATCCTCGACAAATTTCGGATTTTCGTGAGCCTGGACAACAACATCTTTCTCATCGCTCCTTTTCAAAATCTCATATGTCGGAGAACTCATGGATGCCTCAGCAATGTCTATTAGGTCATCTGCATCAACGCTTCCCCTGCTCTCCATTACGAGAGTTGCGATGCTGCGCTGATTGTGTGTCATCTTCAGATCCTTTCCGTATGCCTCTCTTATTGTCTCCATTGCGCAGGGGCAGGCGGTCATTCCCATAACCTCAACGCCAATAAACCTCTTTATTTTTCCGCCTTTTGAAGCAAACACATCTGACATTATGCGATAGGGCTCCATTGTCTTTCTTTTCCCGGGCGTGAATCTGTCAAGGAAGTAATCTGCAGATGCATGGACTTCGGAATGGGTCGCATATTCATGCTTCTGAAGCAGTTTTTCGGCTATTTCGCTGCACAGTGCCTCAAGGCTCGGAGACGGTTCTCTTATTGACTGCTCGACAACCTCCTCTATGACTTCCGAGTTTCTTGACAAATCGCTTCCTTTCTTTGAGGCGGGCAAATCAACAGAGACGTCCATGGTGGTTATAAGCTGCACTGTCCTGTCAGGCCTTTTGATATATACCTGTTTTTTGATACCTTTTATCCCTACCCTTGTGAGTTTGAATCCCGAGCGGGGTTTCCATGACTGCACGTCTGGTAAGCCCATGCTAGGGCAATGTGCCATGACATATTAATTTTATGCCCAAAAAATCATGAGTTCTGCACCGCCGGATGCATAAAAATTGAAAAATCGAAAACAGTTCAAAAATTCGGCGGGATATCTTTGTTGAACAGCATCGATAGCTTGCAGTCATCGCATATGCCGTC